>JANLTE010000165.1:0-1891 GCA_031362785.1 Elusimicrobiota bacterium | reverse complement strand
TCTTCGACCTGGCGCGCTTTGCAGTCGTGTGTGAACGTGATGGCATCCTTTGAATGCAACAGTTCAGCAGACGATGGAGACGAAGATCCAAACGACTTCTTTACCCTCCAGTAGTGACCATCGTGATCCATGAACGTCAGTTCTACTCGAGGAGCTTCGGACCCAAACCATGAGCCGTAGCTCTGCGCCTCCGTGGAGCTCGGCGGTACGAGCAGTGCCGCGCGAATTGCCGCGGCCAGCGTCGATTTACCAAGGTCATTGGGACCGTAGAGGATATTCAGCCCAGGCCCGAAATTGATCTCGGCCCGCTTGACGGCCTTGAAGTTGTCGACGACCAGTCGTGTGAGACGCACTACTGTGCCTTCGTTCTTGAGGAACGATAGAGATGAAAAAGCGCGCGCTCCGCGACGAGGCGCTGCGCTGGAATTTCTGCAGCAGTCTTCAATCGTGACACCGCTGATCTCAGGACATCCGGAAGCTCCTCGCAGTACTGGTCCACCGTTGATGTCTCAAGTTCAAGACCTTGGCGATCCAACTCAAGCACGCCGACTCTGGCGTGTCTCGCAGCCGTTCCTTGAAGCTCGTCGAGCAAAGTCTCTGCTTCGTCATATTCCGGGGCTGACACCTTCATGTTTACGTGGAGCCGCAGTACGCGATCGGACAGATCGGGTCGATGCACCAGATTTCTGAGCTCAGCCAGTGTCGTCACGGTTGTCTCTTCCCACGTCCAACGCGCAACAGACTCTTGTCGAACCGTAGCTACTCGCTGCCGGTTGATGAAAACGACCGCGACGAAGCCAGGATCAGTCTCGTCAAACGCGGTTGCCTCGGGAGCGCCCGGGTAAATGGTCGGAGGGTGTTGCCTGTTTGGTGGAACGAAGCGAAATCCGTGCGTATCCCCTAGTGCGAGATAGTCGAGACCTCGAGCGAGAACGGCGTCCGCATGTATCGGGAAGTTCGTCTGCCAGTCTTTCGCGTCGAAGGTGCTCCCATGCACCATGCCGACTCGAATGCGGTTATCACCGGCCGCACGCTGCGGAATGGACTCAGTGGGATCGCGCTGGCCCGCTTTTGACATGCAAGGAACGGCGTACAACACCGCACCGTTAGCAAGTTCGTGTTCGAAGTTGTCTCGATCCACCACATGAACCCACTCAGGCAGCAGGCTTCGGAATTTGTGGCCGGAAGCCCAGACCGAGTCGGCCGTGAGCGGATCATGGTTTCCTGGAAGCAGAAAGACGGGTCGCTTGCTGGAACCATTTTTTGCAAGTCGCGCTGCACATTGTTCCCACCACTCGCTTGCCGGGTGCGGTTCATCGAAGAGATCACCGGCACATAAGACGGCATCGACTGCGTAGCGGTCAGCCGCGAGGAGTATTCGATCAAGTACTTCGAGACGCGCACGGCTCAGCTTGAGCGCACCTTCCTCTGAGAAATTCCGAAATCGTCTCCCCAGATGCCAGTCGGCGGTATGCAGTAGCTTCAACATGATGTCGTCCTTAGCAGCAGCTGTCATTCGACCTCCACATCGAGATCGAAAAGTTGCTCGACACTAGGTGGCGTGTAGCGGCGCCGATGAATGTGTTCCTGATATCGCTGAAATGTCTCGTCGTCACGGTTCTCGAGGCGCTCGATCGCTCCGTCAACTTCCGCAAGCGAAGTCTCTATATTCAGCAGCGACAGCTCAGCCTCGGACCGCGCATCAGAACCGGTTGCACCGTCACGACGGATTCGCGCTTCGTCAGTCTTGCTCTCTAGCGTGCTGCGACGACGTCTGAGGACCAAGAGTCGATCCTCGATGAAACGATCAGCTTGCTGCACCGCCCGTTGGAATCGCGTTTGCTCGTCTCTGTCGACCGAGGATTGAATAGAGAACAGAGTCTCGTCCGTG
>JANLTE010000158.1:0-4661 GCA_031362785.1 Elusimicrobiota bacterium | reverse complement strand
GGGCGGCCCGATGCCTGAACGCTTTTCATGCGCCCCAGTTTCGCGCCGATGAAAGCGCGCCCAATATTTTCCATGGGAGGAGCCGTAACCTTTTGCATCCAGCAGGTGTTATAGCCCACATACCAATTTCCGTCCCATCCGCCGTTGGCGAACAGTGAAAAATCATGAGGGTTCGGTAAATCGGCCAAGAATAAAACGGACTCGTATTTGGAGGGGGGGGTGGCGGAACTCTCCGCCTGAACAAAACTCGACGGCAGCGCTGCTGAAATCGCGGCCATCAGCAGGGCGATGAGCTTGGATTGAATGGCGTGAAAGGAATGAAAACCGGCGCGGTTATTTGCGTTTAAAAATTTCAACGAGTCGTTCAAAATCTTCAAGGGAATAAAACGAAATCTTAACGTGGCCTTTAACGGCGCGGCCCTGCCCCGCGGCCTTAATTTCAACCTTGGTTCCTAAAATCTGCTGAAGGGTTTCTTCGAGGCTCCGCACTTCGGGGTCTTTGCGCGGTTCGCGCGCGATTTTGCCGTCTGCGACCATGCCCTTCCAGTCCGAAACTATTTTTTCGACGTCGCGGACCGTGAGCCCTTCGCTTAAAATTTTCCCCGCGACTTTCTTTTGCACTTCATCGTCAGAAATCGAAGCGAGGTTTCGCGCGTGACCTGCGGATATGGTTCCGTCGGACACGGAGTCCTGCAGACTTTGCGGCAACCCCAGGAGTCGGAGCGTGTTGGCGATCACCACGCGGCTCTTGCTCATGGCTTTGGCCAGATCTTCCTGCGTGAGTTCGAATTCATCCATCAATTTTTTGAAGGCGACGGCTTCTTCGATGGGGTTTAAATCTTCGCGCTGAATGTTTTCGATGAGCGCCAGCTGAAATTTTTCGCGCGGCGTGACGATTTTAACGACGATGGGGATGTCGAGCAAGCCGGCCATCTGCGCCGCGCGCCAGCGGCGTTCACCGGCGATGATTTCATAGCGCTCTCCGTTTTCCTGAGCGGTCGGATCGATGGGGGTCACGACGAGCGGCTGAATGAGTCCCTGGGACTGGATGGAATCGGCGAGCTCTTTTAATCTTTCTTCGTTAAACCGTTTGCGCGGTTGGCTGCGGTTGGGTCGGATTTGCAAAATGGGAACGACCTGCGGGCCGCTGGATCCGGGTTGTTTAGCGGCTGCGGGAATTAACGATTCCAGGCCTCGCCCGAGGCCGCGGGGAGATTGAGCCATGATTAGCTGAGGACCCCGCCTGAAGGGACGCTGCCGAGGACTTCAGCGGTTTGCTGCGCGGGGCTGGATTCAGAAAGAATTCCGTTCCGGATTAACAGTTCGCGGGACAAATTGATGTAGGACTGAGCGCCGCGGGAAGTGAAATCGTACAGCAGCGCCGGTTTGCCAAAACTGGGCGATTCCGCTAGCCGCACGTTGCGCGGGATCATCGTATGGAAAACTTTTTCGCGGTATACTTTTTTTACCTCGTCGACTACATCGTTGGCCAGTTTTATACGCGAATCGTACATGGTAAAGAGAACTCCTTCAATGTCGAGCGAAGGGTTTAAGGTTTGGCGCACGCGGCTGATGGTGTCGGAAAGTTGTGATAGTCCTTCCATCGCGTAGAATTCACATTGAATGGGAATTAAAACCGTGTCGGCGGCGCTTAAAGCGTTTACCGTCAAAAGCCCGAGCGACGGCGGGCAATCGAGCACGATGTATTTATATCGATCGGCGACCTGAGCGATCGCGTTTTTCAAAATCATTTCGCGGCCTTCGACGCCCACCAGTTCAATTTCCGCGCCGATTAAGTCGATGCTGGAAGGCACCGCGTCCAAAAACTCCATCGCGGTGGGTTTCACCAAGTCCGCAATGGCGGTTTTACCTGCGAAGGCGTCATAAATCGATCCTTCGAGGGAGCGTTTATCGAAACCGAGGCCCGATGTGGCGTTGCCCTGAGGATCTAAATCGATCAGAAGTACTTTTTGGTCGTGAAACGCGAGGCTGGCAGCGAGGTTGACGGAAGTGGTAGTCTTGCCCACACCCCCCTTTTGGTTGACGACCGCAATCGTCTTAGCCATAACGGGTATAGTGTATCAAAAATGCCGGACTTTGGAACATTTGGAAGCGAAAATGGGCAGGAGGGAAAGGGGCCGGATCTCGCCTGAGCGAGACCTGACCCCTTGGGGGAGTTTGTGTTGCGGGTAAACTTATTTCGCTTCGATTTCGAAAGGAGTGGGGGAAACGATGCGGATGCTCCGCGCGGGAGTCGTTTCCACGATATTTTTGTTGTCGGTAACGGAGAGCCGGTAAGTGTAGGTTCCGTCAACCGCGACCTGTCCCTGAGCGTCTTTGCCGTCCCATTCGAGCGTTTTCGGCGGCTCGTTGTAGCCGTTAAAGCTCCGCACGACCTCGTTGTTGGCGTTGCGGATCGCGAGGATCCAGCTCACCACGCGCGCGCGGTTGCCCGAGGCAATTTTAAAGGTCGTCACTTTCTTTAAGCCCGTGGGGGAAAACACTTTGGGAGAGGCCTTGACGTCCACTTCAAATCCGCCGAACACGACTTTAAGAGAGGTTCGGTTAACAAGGCCCAGGTCCTGGAACCCGGCCGAGTAATCGATCTGGAAGTTCCGCCAGCGGAACCCGATGCCCGTTACATATTCGGTGTTGTCGACGCCGGCGCGCACGAACAGACTTCCGAGGAAATTGCCTTCCACGCCGAAATGCCATTGCAGGTTTTGAGCGGTGCCGATGGTTTTATCGAAGTCGATCGCGGTCAGCAGGTGTTTGTTGAAAAAATTCACCGCGCTGCCGACGCGTAAAATCACGGGGAATACTTCTTTCTCCGTATTGTATTTGTAAGCGGGAGGCGCTAAGTTCCTGACCATCGCGCCCAAGCGCGCCCGTTCCTTAATGAGATACATTCCTCCAACATCCGCGCCGAATCCTCGGACGCTGTTGCCGTCCAATATTTTTTCAGCCACCTTCATCGTTCCGCCGAGCGCGAACACGTTTTTGAAGCGGTGCGCGTAAGACGCGGTGTAGGCGGTTTCGCGATTGTCGTAGCTTCCGTTTTCAATGTTGTTAGCGTCCACCCTCGGGATGTCGCCCGAGGTGAGGTTCAAAATTCCAAGCCCGATGCTGCCGTAGGCGTGCACGGGTTGAGCGTAAGCCAAATATTGATAGGCCCCGCCGAGCGGTAGGGGCGAATACTGAAACCCGATTTGGCTCGAGCGAAAAGTGGCTAACCCCGCGGGGTTCCAGAAGACCGAGTCGATGTCGTCTGAAACGCCGGTATAAGCGCGCCCCATTCCCATGGCTCTGGCGCCCGCGCCGAAGTTCATGAACGCTCCGGGCAAGCCCGAGCCGCTGGCTAATCCAAAATTCCATTGAGTCGCGATCAGCAAAAACGCGAGAACAAATTTTAAGATTCTCATTTCGTCACCCCGAAGCGTTTCTTCGACTTCACGGAGCCGTCCATTTCGAGAATCACATAGTAGACTCCCGCGGCGACCGTGATGCCCTCATCATTTCTTCCGTTCCAGGTAATGTCAGTGAAACCGCTGGACGCGCTCACTGAAGTTTCCCAGATGCTTTGGCCGAACTGGTCTTTGACTTTGACGGTCGCGCTTCCCGCGACGCTTCTGTGGAAGCGGAAAGTCATGGGTTGCCCCAAATTGGGGTTAAAGGGGCTTGGGAACGGAAAGACTTCCTGTTCCGCCGGCCCCGATGTGACGACGGTCGCGGCTCCCGAGAGCACGGACGCGTCGCTCGTATCGGTTACGGTGAAAGTGCGCGTTGTTCTTGCGCCCGTGACCGTGGCGTTAAAGTCCGCGGTGCCTTGAGTCAATGCTCCAGGCGCCGGCAGCGTTGTTAAGTCTCCGGATGCGAAACTCACCGCGTGAGTGGAGCTCGCAACCTTATTAAAAGAGTTATCTGTTAGGATCACGGTTAAAGGAAAAGCCTGGTTGGGGGTTTGCGTGTTGGGAGTGCCAATTTTTCCAAGGGTGAGAGCGGGATTTGTTCCCGGCGCGTGCGTTTCGCCCGGAGCCAGCACCACCAATTTTGTTGCCGAGCTGGTGAGTACGGTGAAGCTCGCACTATCTTTGGTGACGGTGCTTCCCGAAACCGTAGCGCGCAAAGTAAGGCCCGTGCCCGATCGAAAAAATATCAAAGGAAGGGGTGTGGTGTTGGGAAAGCCGTAAGTCACCACACCCGCTTGCGTCGTGAGCGAAGCGGGACTGATGCCGTTAGCTACAGCCACGCCGTTATCCAAAAGTTGAAGGTTGATGGTTTCATTGCCGTCCGGACTTGTGAACGCTTGCACCCAAACCTGACCGCTCACGGTCGTGTTGGTGGTCACGCCCGCGGTGAAGATTTTATCCGTCGCGTTGAACACGATGTTCAGGCTTGAGATCGGAGCGGCGCTGAGGCGGCCCGCTGCTGCTGCGATCGCCAGAACTGCGAAGAGTGACCGTCTGAAATTCATTTTAGCGAACCGTGATTTCAACATGTGCGTAACCTCCTCCCTTAGCCGGGGTTTCCCCGCCGGCGCTGATGCTCTTGTTTTCCAAGTCGAGGGCCTTCAGTAAAACTTTTTTGATCGCCGCTGAGCGCGCCTCGCCGAATTTCAAGTCTTCCGAATAAGTAGCGATGCGGATCGATTCGTTGGCGCG
>JANLTE010000134.1:0-2775 GCA_031362785.1 Elusimicrobiota bacterium | reverse complement strand
GTGCTTTTTAGCGATGGAGACTACGAGTCTTAAGTTCGCCTTGATAAGCTCTTTTTTGTTAACGAGGATAGTCTCTTCAAGCTTTCGGATCTCGTTAAATTTTTTTATCAGATGATCTCGGGATACGGGGAGAGCATCGAGCATCTTTGAGTGTTTATGCATGATGTTCCGCAGGTTCTCCACGGTTGAATCGAGTCCCGTTAAAGTGTATCCCGTTGCTTTCTTGAACACGGCCTGTGAAATTTTACCGCTCTTGGTTTGCTCGTAAATCTTGATCAGATCGTGGTGGTTCATCTTCACGCGTTTCTCGTAGCGCAAAATTTCGTCCTCGGTCTCAAGCACCCGCTGGGCCAGCGTTTTAATCTTATTGGTGAGGCGCTTGATCTTTTCGTTGTTCAGGTTTAACGCGATGATCCGTTTGATAATGGTTTCCTTCACCTTATCCACGTTTTTCTGAGCCGTGACGCGATCTTTTTCCCGAAGTCCCTTGTTCTGTGCCCGCGCCTGGGTCTTAAATAATTTCTTTTCCGCTTTGTTCAAGTAGGTCACGACCTCTTTCATTTTCTTCTTCATGCGGTAGAGCTCCTGCGCGGTTTTCCGTCCGCGGGGCATGAGCTCTTTAGGGGTCATTTCATCCTGATCGATGAGCGTCTCCCAGTTGCGCAGCTCGCGCATGGTGATGGGAGATTCCAGCACGATCGATTTTAAAATTTTCTCGTTTTCCTTGATGTTCCGGGCGAGGTTAATTTCCTCGTCTCGCCGCAGGAGGGGAACCTTTCCCATTTCAGTCAGGTACATGCGGATCGAGTTTTGCGTGTCGACCTCGATTTCTACCGGTTCATGCACGACTTCGACGTTGTCCGCCATGACGGACTCGGCCAGGGGCGCCAAATTTTTCTCGGCGTTATAGGTCGTTTCTTCGACTTTGCGGATAACGGGAATGCCCATTTCCTGGAGCCTCCCAAACAGCTGGTTAAGCTCTTCCATGTTGATGTTGGGGTCCGGCAGGTAGCGGTGGATTTCCTCGTAAGTGAGGTAACCGCTTTCGCGCCCGTGTTCGATCAGTTCTTTTAAAATGTCATTTTGATCCATGGTGTGTTCCATTCCTTTTGATTGACTTAAACCTGCATCGATTTTTCAATCTGTGTTTTTCGTTGAGCGCAAATCTGGTTTTCCCGGAGCAGCGCGGGGGTTTTGTCCATCTTTTTAATTTCGTTCAGCCGCCGCTCGATTTTTTTGAGCTCGAGCCGCAGGACCATCGCTTGTAAATTGCCCTCAGGCCCGTGAGACTGTGACTTCTGCATATCCATGATCTGCTGATACTGCAAAACCAAACCGCCCAGCCACTTTTTGTGAGTTTCTGGAGCGGCGCCTAATATCTGATGGTGGTCAGCCCCCGGGTTTTGAGCCAGCAGCTTAACGACGTCTTGGACGTGCGATTCGAGGGCCAATCCAGACTCTTGAAAAAGATGCAACACCTTGTCCCTTAACTCTGAGTTCAAAAGCGCCAGACACAAAAGTTCTTCTTCGGCGGAAAGCAGCGTCCGAGTTTTCTTCTGCCCCAGGATCAGAGGCATTTCAGAAGGCGCCGAGCGGGAGGCAAGGGCATAAGTTTTTTTTCCGCTTGAAGCGCCCCCAAGCTGCTTTTTAAATTCGTCATAGAGCGATTCCTCCGAAACTTTCAAGCGTCCCGCAACCAATTTCAGCATCTCGCGCTTCATGACTTCGTTCTCAATTTTGGCGATCATGGGAAGGACCGCTTGAACGAGCAGCGCCTTTTTGACGAAAGCCGGAGTGTCCGGATTCTGGTTCGAAAGCACGTCCAATTTAAACTCCACCATGCTGACACGCCTTTTGAGCAGGCTCAAAAATTCAGCTTTGGAGTGCGTGAGCAAAAACTCATCCGCGTCTTTGCCGGAGGGCAGGCTCGCGATCGTTGGGAAAAACCCTTGCTCGAGCAAAATATCCGCGCCCCGCTGGGCCGCGCGCTCCCCGGCATTGTCCGCGTCAAACAATAAAATAACTTCTTTCACATACCGCTTTAAAATCTGCCCTTGTTCAGCCGTTAGAGAGGTCCCCAGCGGCGCGACCGCATGCTCCACTCCGGCCTGGTGGCAGCCGATGACGTCCATGTAACCTTCAACGATTATGACTTCAGAGGAATCGCGAATCGCCTTCGAACCCTGAAAAAATCCGTATAAATTCTTTCCCTTGTGATAGACTTCGGTCTCGGGGGAATTAATGTATTTCGGCGGCACGAAATCGCCTTTAGGTTTGTTCGATTCCAGAATCCTTCCGCCAAAAGCGACGATGTCACCCTTCAAGTCGAAGATGGGGAAAACGATCCGCTTCCGAAAATAATCCATCCAGCGGCCGTCCGATTGCGACTTGGTCGCCAAACCCGCGTCGTAAAGTTCCTGCGCGGTGACTCCCGAAGTTTTCGCGGCGGAGACCAAGGCGTTGCCGCCCGCCCATCCAATCTGGAATTTTTCAAGCGTTTCGGCTTTGAGCTTGCGTTTCTCCATCAAATACTTCCGGGCTTCTTCGGCGTCGGGCGACTCGAGCAGCTTCTTGTGGTAAAACTGCGCGGCCCGCTTCAAAATCGCCAGTAATTTTTTTCGCTGTTCCCGATCTTTGGAATAATCCGCGGACCCCCCATCGAACTGAACCGCGATGCCTTTTTTATCGGCTAACTTTTGCACCGATTCGGGATATGAACATCGATCCATTTCCATCACGAACTTAAACACGTCTCCGCCCTGCCCGCAGCCGTGC
>JANLTE010000079.1:0-3854 GCA_031362785.1 Elusimicrobiota bacterium | reverse complement strand
GAAATAAAGGTCGAGTTACTCGACCTGCAACTCCCCGTTCTCTCCGTCACCCGGATGCGCGCCGGCCCGAACAGGACCAACGTACCTATGGTCCTGGTACAGCTGGCGCACGGAGAGGAGGGGAGAAAGATTTTCTCCCTCACCTCCATCTTCCACCTCCGGATCAAGGTCGAGTACCTCGACCACAAGACCTCTCCATCACAATGCCATCGCTGCCAATACTTCGGCCACTCGGCAAAGGGCTGCCACCTCCCTCCCCGCTGCGTCAAGTGCGCGGGTAGCCACTTCACCGCCACCTGCGCAAAGCAGAGGGAAGACGGACCAGCCACCTGCGCCAACTGCGCCGGACCCCACCCCGCAAACTTCCGAGAATGCCCTAAACGTCCAGCGGATCCAATCTCCTTCTCCCGCCGAACTGAGGTACCTACCCCCGTTACCTTCACCTCCCACCCAACCACCCCCTCCTTATCCTACGCGAGGGCCGCAAACCCGAGCAATCCCCCCACCATACCAACATCCATCCCCCCACCCCCCTCTCACACACCCCCCCCCACAGCCCCTCAGGCCCCTTCAATATTTTTGACTTCATCAAAAATATTAATTTCCAAATGGTCGGTGAACTCCTCGCCGACCTCCTCCCAAAATTCAGATCTGCCGCCTCACCGGCAGATTACCTATCCATCCTTTTCACAGCAGCCCCCCAAATAATTTCCATCTTTTCAAATTAAAATGGCTAACTCGACTACCACGCCATCCGCGCTTCGTATTGCATTTTGGAATGCTAACGGTCTTCTCAAAGACCTACAAGAAGTTCGCATATTCACAAACACACACAACCTAGACATTTTGCTCATAAACGAAACACATTTAAATCCTTCAAACACACCTAAAATCGCTAACTACACCCTGTACAGAAATGACAGGCTACACTCACGAGGTGGCGGCACAGCCATCTTCGTGAAAAGTAAAATCGCACACAAACACAATATCACACCGGCACTTTCAACCATCGAAAGTACCTCAATCACCATATTCACCAAACACTCCGGTCCGTTGAGAATTAATTCAATTTATAATCCCCCACAAAAGAAATTACAAAATTCGGATCTTGAATTACTTCTCGATGGACAAACGCCTACTATACTGGCAGGCGATTTCAACGCGAAACACGCCTCCTGGAATAGTAAGCGTGCAAACACAAACGGGCGTATTTTACACAAATACATAAAAAATCACACAGATCTCATAGCAG
Organism: Elusimicrobiota bacterium; assembly: GCA_031362785.1. Lineage (GTDB taxonomy): Bacteria > Elusimicrobiota > Elusimicrobia > 2-02-FULL-39-32 > 2-02-FULL-39-32 > JANLTE01. The sequence goes on along the minus strand of JANLTE010000079.1, from coordinate 2,602 downwards.
ACGGCCCCATGTCACCCACCCATTTCCCAGCACGCGGCCATCCGCCTGACGTACTGGATATTGCACTTTTCTACAAATCATCTTGGACGTACTGTATTGAAACCATAAACGATCTTTCATCAGATCACAACCCCGTGTTGCTAACAGTCAATGAACTCTCCGACCCCCCCCCCTCAAAATCAAGAAAGAAAACTGATTGGACATATTTTTCGCACAGAGTCGGGGAAAAATTATCCATAAACTACTCCATCAAAAATGCAAAAGAATTAGATTCAGCGGTTGACAATTTCGCCGAGACAATAATGTCTTCAATTAACGAATCTTCAAAAACCCTACCGGAGCGCACCCCTTTTAATCTCAAAGGTGACCTCCCAAAATTTGTAAAAGAGCTTATTGCGACAAAAAATAAACTCCGCCGCCACTGGCAAAAAAACCAGATCCGTAGAGTCAAAACCACCGTAAATCGAATTCAAGCCCTCATTAGGAAAAAACTAATCGAGCACTCAAATTCCAATTGGAACAAGAAACTTCAAGAGATTAATCCACAAGATGGCTCCTTGTGGAAATTATCCAAAGCCCTCAGATCCACCCCCACTCCGAACCACCCAATTCACGCCGAAAACGGCATCGTCTACGACGACCAAGACAAAGCGGAAGCGTTTGCCGCCAGTCTTGAGAAACAATTCAGCCCCAGTTTCAAACACGCAGACCTCGATCACATTGCAAATGTCAACCGCAAAGTTAATAGCATACTAAATTCACTATCCCCGAATAACATCCACTTCACGACCCCAGCGGAAGTCATCCGAGCCTTAAAATACCGTAAAAACAAAACAGCTCCCGGCCCGGATGGTATCACAAACTTCGCTCTTAAAGCACTCCCACAAAAAGGTATACTAGCCCTAGTAAATTTAATAAACTCCGCCCTTCGATTACGCTATTTCCCCAAAAGTTGGAAACACGCACACGTAATTGTTCTTCCAAAACAAGGAAAAGACCCACTCTTCTGCGAAAACCACCGTCCGATCAGTCTTCTTTCAAACATAGGGAAAATCTATGAAAGAATTCTCCTCACCCGGCTCCTAAAGCACATTGACGAAGTCTCAACCCTACCCGATGAGCAACACGGGTTCAGATCCCGCCACTCTACTCTCCACCAGCTACTCCGAGTCTCCGAAATCATCATCGGAGGCTTCAACTCATTTCGTTCAACTGGCGCCATCTTCCTGGACATCGCCAAAGCTTTCGACAAAGTTTGGTCAAACGGCCTGCTTCTCAAACTCCACGACACAGGCATCGATCCCCAACTACTCGGTGTCTTCAAATCATTTCTTCGCCGCCGCACTTTTCAGGTCAAGTACCGAGGTGCTCTCTCAAAAACACACTTCATGACAGCAGGGGTCCCCCAGGGGTCTCTGCTCTCCCCCACCCTCTTCAACGTGTACACACATGACATCCCCCTCAATGAGAACCAACACTCGTACAAAGCTCTGTACGCAGACGACACCACCGTCATGGTTCAATACAGTTCGCCCAAGATGATCACACACCGCCTCCAGGCGAACATAAACAGACTCCAAGATTGGTATGACAAATGGCGCATAGACGTGAACCCCGCTAAAAGCGTTGCGGTTTTATTCTCTCGATCAAAAAACCGCAAATCCGCCAGCGGGGTAGTCACGATGTACGACCAGGTCATACCATGGCAAAACACCGCCAAATATCTTGGAGTCACACTCGATAAAAGACTCACCTGGATACCTCATATCAAAAATACACTTGCCAAGGCCCGGAAAGTTTCCGGTGCCTTAAACCCACTATTACAAAAATACTCAAAAACACCAATACACAACAAACTACTCATATACAAAACCCAAATACGCCCCGTTATCACATACGCATCCCCCATATGGGGCACAGCTAACACAAAGCGATTAGAAACATTCCAAAACGTAATGCTTAGAAGATGCACCAAAAGTCCTTGGTTCGTCAGAAACACCATAATTAACACAGGCACGAAAATTCCCCCCCTTAAAACGCACATAGTCGATTTAGCCAAATCGTTCTACTCCAAACTTGCTTCGAATCCGAACCCAAGCATAGCATGTCTCGGGCAATTAAGACCCGACGAGAACCCAACCTTCCCCTATCCTATCTCCATACTACTCCCCCCTTGATGTGTGGGCTCTAATAAAAGAAAAACAAGTGCAACTAATACAAAAAAAATATAGTATTAAAATAAAATAAAAATTACCATATCGATACAAAAAAAAAATAAACTACAAAATACAAAAAAAAATAGTATTCAAGCCCTATATGTTGCCATAGGCAGCCCACACATCGGGTAGAAAAAAACCATCCCCCAGGTAACCATCAACCTCAGTTCGCGAGATAAAGAGATTGAATTCTCTGTGACTCGCGAAAATTTACAATATGATATCGTGGCCACCAAACACCAGTCTCTGACAAGCACCGAGCAAGCAAGATGCCGCCCAAGACAAGTGGAAAAGCAGCCAAGAAGTCGGGCAAGGCCCAGAAGAACATCTCCAAGGGAGACAAGAAGAAGTCGAAGCGCAGGAGGAAGGAGAGCTACGCAATCTAC
>JANLTE010000065.1:0-5949 GCA_031362785.1 Elusimicrobiota bacterium | reverse complement strand
CAGATCGATGCCGGCCTCCTTCTTGATGTCGTCAGCGGAGGGTTCGTCGCCGGTGCCAACAAAAAAGCGGTGATGATCCACCGGATGATGGCTAAAAGTAGAAAAAAATTGACTTTCAACATTGAAGAATTTACGAATTCGGCAAACCCCGCGGGAGACTTTGCCCTTGAACCAGGAGACATCGCGGAAGTCCAAAAGATTCCGGAAATGTTCATTTATGGAGAAGTCAAAGCGCCGAATTTTTACCGATTAAAGGAAAACACTTCCCTGACCAAAGCTCTTCTGAACGCAGGCGGATTCACCGATAAGTCGGACGGGACTAAAATCACCTTGTTCCGCGAAGATGGCGGGCAAAACCTTAAACGCATCCTGAACTTAAACAACCTAAAAAATAATCCGGATCAAGATATTGCCATGGACGAAGGGGACCTCCTCTATGTTCCTTCGCAGAGCGGCAAATCTAAATTTTTGAATAAAGAAACGATCTCCTGGGGCGCGTTCTTCATGAGCCTCGGACTGGTCCTGGCCCTTTTGGTTTAGCGATGAAAACTTTTCGCAACAAAATTCTTCCGCTTTTTCTGGCTATATTTGCCTCGGTGATGGGGCTTTATTTTGCGACGAAAAACGTCCAGTGGCACGAGCTGAAGATCATTTTGTCGGAGGCGAATCTTGCGCCGCTCCTTTATGCCGCGACTATTGCCGTCATCACTTTCACCTTGCGCGGATGGCGCTGGAAAATTCTCCTTTCGCCCTTTCAACCCATTCCTCTCTTCTCCCTGGTTCGATGGCAGATCGGCGGCGTTTTCATCAATAACATCCTCCCGTTCAGAGCGGGGGAGGTGGTCCGCGCGTTCTGGGCGGGGCACAAAGCGAACATCCCCAAAAGCACCGTGTTCGCGACGATCATCGTAGAACGGCTGTTCGACATTGGCTCGATCGCCATCATCGCCGCCATCGTGGCGTCTTTGCTCGGGTTCGGGAACTTCTTTTCGGCCCGTAACCTGGTCATTGGGGGAATCTCACTGGCAGTCTGCGCGTTAGCCGGCAAAATTTTCATCCGCCGGTTCGATTCGAAAAAATTCTTCGCTTTCCTCCGGATGAAACTTCCTGAAAAACTCTGCGCCGCGATCGAAAAATTTTTGTCCGGACTAAAAGTGGTTCAATCCAAGCGCGAGGTCGCGCGACTCTTCGTCCTCTCAGCGGTCATTTGGGCGTTGGACATCACCGCCACTTTATTCGTCTCGCAGTGCCTCGACCTTCACCTCACTTGGCTCAAGTCCGCGATGGTGATGGTGGGACTCGTCCTCGGAGTCATGGTGCCTGCGGCGCCGGGCGCGGCTGGCACTTTCGAAGCGGGCGGAGTGGCCGCGCTTTCTCTTTTTGGAATCGGAAATACGCTCGCGTTTTCCTACGTGCTGCTCTTGCACACCTATCAATATGTGCTCATCTTAACTCTCGGGGTCCCAATCCTCATATCGGAAGGGTTTCACTTGAAGACCCTCACCGAAGCGGAGAAAGAAGCCACGGAAGTCTGACCCATGTACGAGCAATACTGGAGTCTCGCCGAAAAGCCGTTCGAAAATACCCCTAACCCGAAGTTCCTTTATTTTTCACCGCAACACCGCGAAGGGTTATCGCGGCTGGTCTATGTGGTCCGCGAAGGAAAAGGGGCGGGACTTTTAACGGGGACCTACGGATGCGGAAAAACGCTCCTGGCCAATGCGCTTTTTAGGGAGCTTGAAAAAGACGTTTACCGCGTCGCGTTTATCACCAATCCGCGGTTGGACGACCTCGAAATGCTTCGAATGATGCTCCACCTGCTGGGGGGATCGCCAGTGCCGACGAGGAAAGCCGACGTGCTCATGGCGCTCGAAGATATTTTCACTTCCAACGCGCGCGACGGGCGCAAAACCGTAGTAGTCGTGGACGAAGCGCACGCCATTGAGCAGAACGATATTTTTGAGGAGCTCCGGCTCCTTTTAAATCAGCAGACCGCGTCGCAGTACCTTGTGACTTTACTCCTGCTCGGGCAATCGGAACTTAAAAATAAAGTAGAATCTAACAAACAGCTCAACCAGCGCATCGCTTTGCGCTACGACCTGCAAAGTTTAACGCTGCACGAAACGATGGAGTACGCGAAACACCGGTTGATCGTCGCGGGAGCCCAGAAAGAAATTTTTGACATCGAAGCGCTGCACCTGCTCTACGAGCGCAGCGGCGGGATTCCAAGGCGCATCAACCAGATTTCGGACATGGCGCTATTAACCGGAATGAGCCGGAAAGCGGGTAAAATCAGCGCCGACATCGTGCGGGAAGCCATCGAAAGCCTGTCGCACTAATATCGATTCCAGAGGTGGAAAAAATAATGATAAAGAAAACACGGATCTTAAGTTTCTTGGCAATCAGTTTAGTTTTACCCGGCCTGGCGCAAGCGCGCATCTCCTCTTTGTCGTACTGGAGCCTGCAGGACCGCTTGGCAACGCCCGCGGGGCAAGTTGACCAATCGGGCTCGTTTCAATTCGGATTGAATGGCGTTATCCCTTCAGGCGCTGAGGTGGACGGCGATTTTTTTAACTTTCCCTACCAAATCACCTATGGCGTGATCGATAAATTGGAAGTGGGCGCCTCGCTTGGAGCCGCCTATGTCGACCGCAAGAACAAAAGCGCGCAGTTTGGGATAAACGATCTAACTATCGCGGCGCGCTACCGTTTTTTTGAAGCAAACCGCGCGGCCCGCATACCGGGACTCGACGCAGAAATCGGATTCGCCATGCCCACTGGCAGTTTCGAGCGCGGGATGGGCACCGGAGCGCTCGGATTTGTTTTCAACTGGGGACTCGTGCTGCCGCTCGATCCCGTACGGGCGCATTTTGGCCTCGGTTACCGCTACACCCTCGAAAACTCGGACGACACCAAAGTGGGCGCCATATTCTCCTATAACGGCGGCGTAACGGTACCGGTCAAGTCCTTTGCCTCCGATACGCGGTTCCATCCGTTCACGATCACCGGCGAACTTAAAGGAATGAATCACGCCCGTAACAAATTTAAGGGCGATTCTACGGGCCCCTCACCCGACGAGCTCTATTTAGCCCCAGGGTTCGGATGGGAGTTTCCGAAATGGGTCACGCTCCAATATGCTTTCCTGATCGGCTTAACCACCGACAGCTCCGATTTTGGAATGAACATCGAATTGCGCTTCTAGAAGAGCTTTCCTTAATAAGTTATAATCCAGTTATTCCTCAATTAAATCCATTAAAGGATAGCGCATTGAAATCCAAGGGTGAAAGCAAAGACCTAATTTCCATGTCCGATTTTTCGGACGCGGAAATTGCCTCCATTATGGAAGTTTCGCACGTTTTAAAGGCCGACCGCAAAAAGCACGCGGAAGCCCTTCAGGGAAAAACGCTGGCCATGATTTTTCAAAAACCCTCCACCCGCACCGCTGTTTCTTTCACTGTGGGGATGTCCCAAATGGGCGGACATCCGCTCGCGCTAAATAACCAAGATTTGCAGATTAAGCGCGGCGAAAGCATGCCCGACACGGCGCGGACCCTTTCGCGCTATGTAGACTGCATCATGATCCGGGCCAATAAACACGAGGATGTGATTGACCTGGCCAAATGGGCGTCGGTCCCCGTGATCAACGGGTTAACGGACAAGGAACATCCCTGCCAGGTGCTCAGCGACCTTTTCACGATCATCGAACACAAAAAGTGCAAGTCCGTGAGCGACCTCAAAAAACTGAAAGTCACTTATGTGGGCGATGGCAACAACATGGCTCACTCATGGATTTTGCTGGCCGCGATGATGGGAATGGAATTTGTCGCAAGCAGCCCGAAGAACTACGCGGTGGAAAAGGAATTCGTTCAGAGGGGGGAAGAGATCGCCAAAAAAACAGGCGCTCGGCTTTCTTATGAAAGCGACCCCCTGAAAGCGGTGGACGGTGCGGACGTTATTTATACGGATGTCTGGGCTTCAATGGGAAAAGACGAAGAGCGCGACCAGCGCAAACAAATTTTCATGCCTTATCAGGTGAACTCGAAACTGCTCGGCGCGGCCAAACCCGACGCCATCGTGATGCATTGCCTGCCCGCTCACAGGGGCGAAGAAATTACCGAAGAAGTGATGGAAGGCCCGCGCTCCGTTATTTTCGATCAGGCCGAAAACCGCCTTCATGTGCAGAAGGCGATCCTCCTACATCTGCTTACTTAACTTCTTCCTTTCGGCGCAGCGCCTCTGCCAAGCCGGATACCAGGGCTGAATCTTCTTCCAAAAACCAAACAAACCTGTTGAGGGGAACACCTGCGCGCGCCACATATCAAACAGATCTTCCGATTGATCTAGTTTTCCTTGATCTCCGACCACCGCGCACAAATATCCCGCCTCTTTCACCAACCGCTTCGATTCCTCGGTATACCGGGTATAGGGATAGCAAAAAGGGATGTCTGTCCTGCGCGTGATGGATAACAACGCATCGTAAGATTTTCTGAGCTCCGCTTTAACTTTCTCCGCGTTTTCTTTCGACAGGTCGAGGTGGCTGGCCGTATGCGAGCCAAAATAAATTCCGTTTAACTGCATCTCGTCGATTTGATCGGGCGACAAAAGCGCCGTTTTACCCGAATCCCAAACATTTTTTCCTTTGATCTGGTCCGTCACTAAAAAAACAGTCGCCGGAAATTTGAATTTCTTGAGGATGGGGAAGGCGTAAGTATGGTTGTCGGCGTAACCATCATCAAAGGTAATCGCGACGCAGCGCGGCGGCAGATTCTTTTGATTTTGATGATATGCCGCAAGGGTCTGGAGCGAAATCGGATGGTAACTCAACACTTTGAGCAGGGCCATCTGGTTCCCGAACCGCTCAGGAGTTACGGAGAGAGACGCGAACTTATATTCAGGATCGGTCTTGGGACAGACGCGGTGATAGCACAAGATTGGGATCGAGCCGCGGCTCATTGCGAAACAAGCTCCCTATAAACTTTTTCAACTTCCGCCCCGGTCTTCTTCCAATCGAACACTTCCAGAACTTTTTTGCGCCCCCAATCCGAGAGCCAGCCCGCGAGCTTCGAATCGGTCAAAATTAAATTCAATTCGCGTTCCAGGTTGTTGTCTTTTTCGAACAGGTTCCAGTCCCCGCAGTCGCCAAAATTGGAATCGAATGCCTTGTCGAAACTTTCGGGTTCCAAAAGCCCGGGCGCCGACGACTCGCCGATGCAGATCACGGGCCGGCCGCAAGCCATCGCTTCCATTATCACCCGCCCCGCTCCCACAACCACCGCCGCGCGGTGATAAAATGGAACCAGACTCCCGCTCCACGGAACGAGTTTAACTGCTTCGCGGCCCAACTCCTGGTTCAACTGCCGGATTTTCTCCTCGTCCGCGGGCGAGCGAGACGACACCAGCGTCACGCTGTAGTAAGGATTTTTTTTCAGCGCCTGGGGGAAAACATTGTTCATTAAAAAGCGGATCGTGTTGCCCTTCTGCCCCGAAAACCGCGCCACCATCACAATTTCATTTTTGGGCTCTTTGGACTCGGAAGGGACGAAATATTCCGTATTGATCCCGTTTGGAATCATCCGCACGCTCTCCGACCCGATCTCCACCTCATCCGTGAGGTAGCGCACCAGATAGGGGCAGATCGCGATAGTCCGTCCGCCCAAACATGGCAGGAACCGCGCCGCGAAATGCACGCGCCACCGCCCGTGAACCGATACCACCATGGGGATTTTTTTCCGCGCGAACTCCGCGATCAAATTGGCCGCTCGGGAATGCGAATGGATGAGCTCAATTCCTTCTTTTCGGATGATGCGTTTCAAAGCCAAAACATTGAGGAACCGCCCAAAATAACTCGTGTTCCGCGAATGGAGGGGAACCGAATAGAATTTGAACCCGTCGGTGTTTCGCAATTTTTCCGACACCAGAACCACTTCGTGCCCGAGCGCGCGCAAAGCG
>JANLTE010000064.1:0-6747 GCA_031362785.1 Elusimicrobiota bacterium | reverse complement strand
GTTTCCCCCAATAATGCCCCCGCCGGAACATCCCATCAAAAATGCGCTTGAAAAACTTTCGGAAACTTCCTTGTGTATCTTTTTGTAGTCTTTTTCAAAATGGGGCGTAATGAAAAGCGATAGAAAATGAGGTTTTTCACTATCCATGGACTTCCTGATATGGCCGACCACTTCCTTGATGGCGGTGTCAACCCTCTTTGATGATGAAACCACCGAAATCCACTTCATCTATTTGACTGAAGGAATCCGTTCGTGCCAGCTAGTCTGGGATTGGTAATGATAGGTCATGGATAGAAGTGTAGACTCGTCGAACGGTTTTCCTAGGATTTGGAATCCTACGGGAAGGCTTTCCTTCGTAAATCCACAAGGAACAGATATTCCCGGAATTCCGGCGAGGTTGCAGGAAATGGTAAAAATATCAGACAAATACATTTGAAGCGGGTCGGAAGATTTTTCTCCGATTTTAAACGCAGGCGTGGGCACCGTGGGCGTTAAAATGGCGTCCACTTCCTTAAATGCCTGATTAAACTCTTCACGGATGATAGTCCTCACTTTTTGCGCCTTGGAATAGTAGGCGTCATAGTAGCCAGACGAAAGCGAATAAGTCCCCAGCATGATCCTACGCTTCACTTCGGGGCCAAACCCCTCGTCGCGGGATTTCTCATACATCTCGATGAGATTTGCTGCCTCGCGGCTGCGGTGTCCGTAACGGACTCCGTCATATCGCGCGAGGTTCGCGCTCGCCTCGGAGGGGGCCAGAATGTAGTACACCGCTACCGCATAAGCCGTATGCGGGAGTGAAATATCTTTCACCTGAGCTCCGAGCTTCTCATAAATCCTGACGGCGTCCCGAATTTTATCATTGATTGTCTCATCCAATTCTTTAACAAAATATTCTTTAGGAAGTCCAATCTTAAGCCCTGACAGCGGCTTTTTCAGTTCTACTGGATAGTCGGGAACGGGCCGATCGGACGATGTCGAATCAAGTGGGTCTTTTCCAGAAATGACTTTTAAAAGCAAAGCGCTATCTTCAGCGTTGATCGAAAATGGTCCAATTTGATCGAGTGAAGAGGCGAACGCAACAAGACCAAAGCGCGAAACTCTTCCGTAAGTGGGCTTCAAACCCACGATGCCGCAGAAACTGGCCGGCTGACGGATGGACCCTCCGGTATCGGAACCCAAAGCCAGAGGAGCCAGGCGCGCTGCGACCGCGCTGGCCGATCCGCCACTCGATCCGCCCGGGACCCTCGAAGTATCCCATGGATTCTTCGTTACCCCAAAAGCGGAATTTTCCGTCGATGACCCCATTGCGAATTCATCCAGATTGGTCTTCCCGATGAGGAGAGCGCCCGCTTGTTTAAGTTTGCGGATGACTGTTGCGTCATAGGGTGCCACAAAATTCTCCAATATCTTGGAAGAACAGGTGGTTTTCGTTTTTTGAACGCAAATATTGTCTTTAATCGCGATCGGAACGCCCGCCAAATCCCCAGCGCTTTCGCCCTTGGCAATACGATCGTCCAGCTCTTTTGCGCTCCGTAAAACAATTTCTTCGCGAACGCATAAATAGGCGTTTAACTTTGGATTGGTGGATTTCGTTTTTTGAAGGAAACTCTTTGCCACTTCAGAAGCGGACAGGTCCTTCTTCTTAATTTTCCGCGCGATTTCGGCCGCCGATAAAGTCGTGACGTCCATGGTTAATCCATCACCTTTTTAACTTTAAAGAAATCTTCTTCCCGTTCCGGCGAGTTGGCAAGGATGGCTTCCTTCAGATCCGAACGGCGGGCCTCGTCTTCCCGCCAAACCGTTTTGTTTGAAAACGGGTGCGCGTTAATGCGGCTATCTTTGGTATCCAACTCTTTTAACTTTTCGATATACCCTAATATGTTGTCGAGCTGGCCTGTAAAATTCTCTTTTTCCTGATCGGTTAACGCCAAGCGCGCCAATTTTGCCACATGTTCCACATCTTTTCGAGTAAGTGCCATTAGAGTTTCTCAAGCGGAGCGTACTTCACGAGCAGTTTTTTCCACTGCCCGTTGTCGAACTGAACCACCACTTTGAGCTCATCACCCGCGCCGCTTTTCTGAGTGATGGAGCCCTCGCCGAAATCCGGATGCCGGACCCGCTGCCCAATCCGGTATCCGCCTGAAGACTTGGGTTCAGAGTCTTGGGCGCGCGGACGAGGTTCGGTATCCGAAACATTAAAATCGCCCCACAGCGCTTCTGGTTTCGCACCCGTTTGGAGTCCGGCTTCGGCAATGAATCGCGAAGGCTGGTTCCACCGGACCTGGCCAAAAAGCCTGCGGCTAGCGGCGCAGGATAAAAACAATTGCTCTTTGGCGCGCGTCATGCCCACATACGCGAGGCGCCGCTCTTCTTCAAGCTCCTCTGGCTCAAACTGCGTTTCACCCAAAGGAAAGAGTCCCTCTTCAAGTCCTGTTAAGAACACCGTGGAAAACTCAAGGCCTTTGGCGACGTGGACCGTCATGAGCATCACTCCGTTCTTCTTATCTTCAACGGTGTCCAGGTTCGTCATCAGAGAAACCTGCTCGAGGTAAGCGCGCGTGCTCTTGTCCTGGGAGCGCTCTTCAAATTCCTCCGCGGCGTTCAAAAGTTCCTGAACGTTATCGAGCCGGCCCGCCGCTTCCAAATCGTTCTGCGCTTCTTCTTTCATCAAATCAAGCACACGGATTTTCTCAAGAACTTTCATGAGCAATTGGTAGACCGAGTGGCTTTCGCGAATGGCGAACCACTCTTGAACCATCTTCACGAACTCCCGGATCTTCTCCCCCGCGCGAAAATTCATATTGGCGTAAAGCTGCTCATTCTGGAGGGCTTCGAAGAGTGAAATTGATTGCTGTGCAGCAAATTTTTCGATCGTATCGATCGAGGTTTTGCCGATTCCCCGAGTGGGAAAATTGATGATACGCTTTAGACTCAGGGAGTCGTTCGGGTTCATGATCACTTTCAAATAGGCCAGAAGATCTTTGACCTCCGCGCGCTCATAAAACCGGACGTTTCCAACCAATATGTAAGGAATCTCGGCGCGGCGGAGCGCGTCTTCAAGCACGCGGGACTGCGCGTTCGTGCGATAAAAGACAGCAAAACTGGAAAGCAGCTTTTTTTTGGTCTGGGCGATATCGGAAATGGTTTGAGCGACCCATTCAGCCTCGGCGTTCTCGTTTTGAAGCCAAGAGAACTCAATGGGCTGATCTGAGGTTCGATGGGTCCAGAGTTTCTTATCCTTCCTCATGCGGTTATTCTGAACCAGCTGCCAGGCGGCGTCTAAAATGGGTTGAGTACTCCGATAATTCTGCTCAAGCATAACGACCTTGACGCTCGGATAATCCTTTTCGAAATCAAGGATGTTCCGGATATCGGCCCCGCGCCAGGAATAAATAGACTGATCGTCGTCGCCAACCACGCAAATATTTTTATATTTGGAGGCGAGAAATTTGGTGAGTATATATTGGGCTCGGTTCGTATCCTGGTACTCGTCCACCAACACATGGTGGAACCGTTCCTGCATTTTTCCCGCAAGATCGTGATGGTTATGGAGCAGACTGACGCTTTTCATGATCAGGTCGCCAAAATCAAAGGCGCCGGCTTTTCTCAGCTTTTTCTCATAGAGCGTGTAGACCGATGCAAAAACTTCCTTATTGGGATCGTTGGCGACCGCCGCCGAAATCGCGAAGGACTCCGCATCCATCAGCTGGTCTTTTTCGCGGGAAATTTTAGAAGCGAGGACCCCCGGGTTCATTTTCTTTTCGTCTAGCCCCAGTTCCTGCAAACATTCTTTTAGGATTTTCTTCTGGTCGTCATCATCGTAAATAGTGAAATCGCGAGAAATCCCGTAACGCGCTCCCTCGGTGCGTAAAAATTGCGCGCAAAAAGAATGGAAAGTTGAAATCCAGACCCCGGTGCCTTTCCCTTGCGTGAGCTGAAACACCCGGTCCCGCATTTCGGCGGCGGCCTTATTCGTGAAAGTCACCGCCAAGACATTCCAGGGATATACGCCCGACTCCAAAAGGTGCGCGATGCGATAGGTAATGACGCGGGTTTTTCCCGTACCCGCCCCGGCCAGAATCAAAAGGGGGCCCTCACCATGAACCACGGCTTCGCGTTGTGGCTCATTCAAAAGAGACAAATCCAATAGCTCAGCGCTCATCTGCGCGTTCACGCTCTGGCCGCCTCCTTTTCGATCTCAGATTTTGGAATCCAAAAATGGAAAGTGGAGCCCTTACCCTTTTCCGACTTCACACCGATTTGACCGCCGTGTTCCTCAACGATGTGTTTGGCGATCGTGAGGCCGAGCCCCGTCCCGCCCTTCGTGCCGGGCGCCTGCTGAAATTTATGGAAAATTTTTGCCAGAGCGTCCTCGGGGATTCCCCGACCGTTATCTTTTACGGATATTTGAACTTTATCAGGGTAGTCTTCAATCAGTATTTCGATCTGTCCCGCAGTCGGCGTAAATTTCATGGCGTTATCGACCAGGTTCGTCAACACCCGCTCCAGCAGTTCCACATCCGCGCTTAAAGTGATCGAATGATCGAGATGGGTCTCATCTTGCACAGGAAAAGAACGCCCGTCAGATTTATATACCACGATGGATTTAAAAACCTGAATTTTATGGTGGCGGGCGATTTCCTGGAAATTCTGCAAAATTTCATCGACCGAACTCAAAACGTTCCACTCGACCTTGCTGATCGACATGTGTCCCGCGTCCAATTTTGCCATGTCAAGAATATTATTGATCATCCGAAGCAGTTTTCCGCTGGAGTGGATCATGATTTTTAAATACCGGATTTGATCTTGTGTGACCGCCCCCAGTTCCCCTTCGATGAACAGGTTCAGGAACCCCTGAACCGAGGTTAAAGGACTTTTTAAATCGTGCGTGATGGAGTGCAGAAAATCGTCTTTCATATTCTCCAGTTCCTTCTCAAGGGTTATATCGTGAAGGGCGACGACCTGTCCCAACCGCTCCCCGCTTGCTGTAGTTACTAAATTCCTGGTCACATTCAATATAGTCAATTGACCTTCCGGCGAAACCGTCAGCTCCAAATTGCGCACGCTGTCCGGAGCGGACAAAAAAGACTGAATTTTAATTCGGACACTTTCGTTTTCCAGATAGTCCAAAAACTTCTTATCGTAAGGATACCCCTTTTGAATTCCCAGCAATTGCCGCGCGCGGGCGTTAATCACCAGGATGGTTCCCTCAAAATCGGTCATGATGATCCCATCTTCTATGGAAAAGATGATCGCCTGCATTTTAGTTTTTAAATCTGCGATTTCTTCCTGAGTGATGGTCATGGGGAATATGATATTTTATCTCGACGGAATTATCAATGTGGGGCTATTCCACCATGCGTTTCAGCATGACGATCGCCTTTTCGTTTCGGGGGTCGCGCTTTAAAACTTCCTGAAACTGCTCGGCCGAGTCCTTCACGCGGCCCTCGTAAAAATAGCAGAGCCCCAGGTTCAGTCGCGCGTCGATCTTCTCGGGATTGTTTTGGATGCACCTCCTCCACCACTCTATGGCTTGGGCCCGCTGCTGGATCGTGAAATAAATGTTGCCTAAATTGTTGGGCGGCCCCTCCGCGGAGGGGTTCAGTTGATAGGCCCGCTCGTAAGCAGTGACCGCCTTTTCCACCGCGCCCCGATTGATGACTTTTTTGCCAGACGCATCAGCCGATTGAATTTCCTTCGCATAGGAGTATCCCAACTTCTCCCAATAACGCCATTGGTCGGGGTACTGCTCCGTTAACCCTTCCAAATCCCGAATGGTTTGCGCGCCGTTCAAAAGTTTTTCGTCAAAAAAATCCGGAGTCCGCGCGAGAACCCGCTGCGAAAGGTAGGGCCGGAGCAGGTCGGGGAGAAGTCCGGGGCCCAAAGCGGGGGTCTGGCTCCACCGCCACGCCCCGTTTTCATTTTTTAATTCGTAGATCCCGAGGAAAAAGAACGATTTTGAAGCCGGAGATAACCCCACGATCCCAATAACAAGCGCGAAGAATAGGATCCAAATTCCCCGAAACATTTTTCCAGATCCGTTAGCGCCCCAGGAGGCTTCATGAACCTTGGGAAAATGAGAGAAGCACAATCCCATGCCAAAAAAAAGATAAATGGATGAAATGATAAATCTCATGTCCACGGAGAAAACATTTTGAATAAGCAATGAAGTGATGCCGACCAAGAGCCCCGAGTAAGTCCAAATTTCCCGATCAATTGGGGCGAACCGTACGCCACTCGAACCCAACGACGCTTTCAGATAACCAAGCGCGTATCGATAAAAAAATACCAGAAGAAGCATGAATATTGAAAACCCGACGATTCCCGTTTCGGCCAGGATCTGCAAATATTCATTGTGCGCGTCATTTACGATCCTTTCCCTTTGAGGGAAAATTTTTTTTAACTCTTCCGAGGCATATTGGGGAAATTCAATATGAAAAGTACCGTAACCCGTTCCGAACAGTGGGTGAGCGCGGCACATCTTTAAGACATCATTCCAGATAACGCTATGAGTTTCCCTCGTGGATGTGATCCGGGATTCCCTCATCGTTTGAAGCGAGATACGAATGAGTTGATGGTATTTCGAACTGAAAATTTGCAGCGTGAAATGCGCTAAAACGATCGCCAGGACAACCGCGCCGATACCCTTTCTCCCTTTCCACAGAACGCCGCTCCAGGTCCAGCCTCGCCAATAATCGATCAACGCGTAAAAACCCAGGAAGGAAATCGGCAAAGATAGAAATG
>JANLTE010000117.1:0-3534 GCA_031362785.1 Elusimicrobiota bacterium | reverse complement strand
AACATGTCAACCCCTATGATCTGCATATTGGGAAACTCCCGAGCCAGTTCCATGGAGGTTACGGGAAAGGGCAGTCCCGAGGCGTCAAGGTCCATCCCGATTCCGATATCCGCGAACGCGCCTTGAACGCCGCGTCCGGTTTTTTTGAGCCAGCCGTTAAACTCATCCGCTCGCCCGGCTCTCGTTTCCATCGAGGTGCTATTTCCTATATGCGCGATGGTGGCGAAACGATTATTGGGGGTCCTTCTTCGAATCGAAGATGAACCCAGTTCACTATTTTTTTCCGAGTTAAACGCGCCGGGAAGCGGGCTGGCCGGCATTGCCTTGTCAGGGCGCGTATTCATTTTAATCTCAAAGAGATTAAGGCTTGGGATACTGTCAACATCCAATTCTTTTCCTAATATGCCCATGACTTCTTGAAAAGAATGTGGATCCTGATCGGAAGTCCGATCGAGCGGGATTAAAGTTTGAATCGTATTCATTACCGCTCCCACTTCATTTTGACCGCTCCACATCTGATTTACATAAGTGTTAATAAACCCCGCGTTCGGCTGATAGGTCGTAACGATGCTGCGGGGGGGCCACCTTTCATCGCTCAGATTCGAATTGACGAAGACATCCCCATAGCCGTCAGTGAAAGCGGCGCCGTCGTTAAAAATAAGGCCGAGATTTTTATAAATGCCACCGATCTCTTCGGATGAATAATACATCGTAACGTTAAAACTCCGCCCAAAATCAAACCATTTTCCTCCTAATGCATCCCTTATGCCGCGCACATCTTTAATTTTCTGCACGTCAGCTTCGAGGAATTGAACGTTCGATATGCCCTGTTGGTTGGCATAGAATTGGTAAGGATCAAAAATGACGTCGCCCGCCGGAAGTTCAACTCGAAGGTTTGAAGTGGTATTACGGCGATTGCGAGCCGATTCATAAAGATCCTTCAGCGTCCCTTTAATCAGCGGATCAACGCCCTGCTCGGGGAAAGTTTTATCCCGGTAAATCGCGACGACTATTCCGTTTTTATTGATGATGCCAAGATAGCCGCCTGAGCGCGCGACGGCATGAGGAATGAATAAATCAATTCCATAAAATTCAAGCTTAGGAAACTCTCTCGCCAATTCCATGGTGGTTACGGGAATGGGCAGATTAGTATCATCGTCGATGTGCATCCCGATGCCGATGTCCGCGAACCTGCCGGAAGCGTCCGGACGAGTTTTTTTGAACCATTGGTCGTACAGCGCGAGCCGGCGCGGCCAGGTAGTTTTGGTGTCAATATCAACCGGTCTAATAACCTCAACCCATTTGCTTTCTTTTCCGGAGCGATCATTTCGGGCCGGCAGACTCCAACTATTGATCTTATTAACGATGAAATGGACTGCGAACGAGGCGATGAACAGGACCGGAGTGAAGGAGAAGAAGATAAATCCGAATAAGAAATTAACCGCGGCAATTAGAATCGCGAACTTCAGATTTTGCGGAGGGGCGCGGGAGCCGAAGAACTTGGCAACGATGGGCGTGTGGCCGAGCGCGAACAGCGGCCAAGCCGCGAAATAAGCAGCTTTCATAGGATCGGAACCGATCTCGCCTGCAAAGGAGAATACTGAGATTCCTGTCACGCTGCCCACAGCCAACAATACAATCACGATCGCGCCGCCCGCGGCGAACGCCGCGATGTTTTCCAGCCAGAAGGCGACCCAGCGGTGGTAGAACTGTTCCTCCGATAACCTTTTTCCCACGAACGGAAACCGCGACACAACCTTATCGCGCATCCAGGGCATGACGCCGCCCGCCACTGTTGTATCACCCAGACTTTCTTCGATGGAAGGAGTGATCGGAACTTGAACCAGTTTGAGTTCTGGAATAACGGATACGCCCGGAATTTTTTCGTAGGCTTCAGCAATCCTAATAAAATTCCCGTGGCCATTCGGGCCGGAACCAAGAGCGGAATCGATTTCACGCAGCGCTCGGGCAACGCTTTCGTGCCGCACCCATTTCCGATTCCTCGGTACGCTCCCGGCGGACATGGGAGTAAAAACCATTTGCCGCGGCGTCCAGATTCCACCCTGCAGGGCATAGTTCACAAAAGAAGAGTTTCTGTTTCCCCTATCATGGATTGGCACCCCTTCGGAGAGCTGAGCGTTTTCCTTAAATAAGGGTGCCAGGTTGGAGAGAATGCCGTTGGCCTCTTCATGAGTATAATAACCCAGCGTATTAAACGTACGACCGCGGTCGAACCGGAGGTTTCCCAGCGACCTGGCTAGATTTTCGATATCACGAGAGTTCCTGAAATCGACCATCATGAAATGCACGTTGCGGATGCCGTGATCGCGGGCGTAAACTTCATACGGGCGGAATATGATTTCCGCGCTTCCAACAGAAACCGAGCCCGGTTCGCTATCGCGGCGCGCGAGGATCGCCTGGGCGTAGAGCGTTTCCATCTCCATTTCAATGTCCGCGGAAGACACATCTGACGCGTTTCCAGAATTGTCGAACATATAACTTCTGGCGATGCGACCTTCCGCATTCACAACACCCGTTAATCCCTTCAATCGGATCACCGCAGCGGGAATAAAGGAGTCAATTCCATAAACTTCCATTTCAGGAAATTTCCGCGCAAGTTCCATTGTGGTGAACGGGATAGGCAGCCCGCCTTCCTTATCGATTGCAAGGCCAATTCCCAGATCCGCGAACGTTCCGGTTGGATTTCCGAACGACGCCTTCAGCCAGTTCTCGTAAACGCTCAGTCGGCCGGGCGTGGTGAACATGGCCGTAGCCCCCGAACCAGTGAGAGCTCGCTGGGGCACTCGGGCCATCATCAGCCGGATCGCGATCACGATGTTTTCCCGAACCGAGTCTATTATACTCACATCACGCAAAATCTCCTCTATAGCGGGGATGTCATCGGCGCGCAGTTTCAGCCGCCGCATGACGACATCGTCGCGAAGAGATTTGAGGACATTGTCCAGATACGCCTCAGGGTCGCCCGCGTAAATCGGTCGTTCTGCAGCAATGGCTTCTGCATTTCCGGGATCGCCCAGCTCGTTTTCCAATACAGAAATAAATGTCGGCGCAAACTCGGCGCCGCCGGCAAGCTGCGGCGCGAGTTGAGGGTGACCTCCATCCCCGTCGCCATTGGGTCGGGAAACCGACGGACGCTTACTGCGACTCGCCGGAAGATCCACCACGAATTCAACGGTGGGTTCGCCGTTAACGACCGTATTGCGAAATGTGATTGTTCCCCCCATCTTTTGCACGATGCGAAACGCGAAGGGCAATCCGATACCCCTTGAAAAAAATCTCCTTTCTTTATCAATCTTGAACAATGAATTTGGATCAACAGCAATCCTCCCGGGATTCGCTACGACAATGTTAACCCGGTCTCCCGATCGACGCGCCGATAATCGAATTCTTTCGGGATGGTCCAACTGCTGTTCGCCCGTAATGCGATAGGCGTTGGAAATAATTCTTTCGATGGCGAGGTGCAACGCTGCCGAATTGACTCGAACGGACACATCGACATCCAGTTGATCCTGA
>JANLTE010000025.1:0-11507 GCA_031362785.1 Elusimicrobiota bacterium | reverse complement strand
CGATATAATCAATCTCCCCATGTCCAGGAGCTATATGCACGATACCAGAACCGTCTTCGGATGATACTTCAAGCGAAGTAAATACCTTGCTTTCGTTCACCCTAATAAAATCACCAAAAGGTCTCGAGTAGTTTCCATTAGTCCAAATACAATCTTTACCTTTTAAGGTTTTTACAATTTCATAATCATCAGAAGTTAACCCTAATTTATTTTCAAGGATGGTTTTTAAACGATTGCTTAAAAGCAACCAGTGCTCATTTCGTGATTTCAATTTAACGATGGAATACGTTAGTTCATGATTCAACATCAAGCCCGTATTCGCAGGTAGTGTCCAGGGAGTTGTCGTCCATATGATAAAGAATAAATCGATGTCTTTACTCTTATCATTAACATCTATCATAAGTTTTGCTGGAAATTTCACATAAATCGCTATAGACTCTTTATTCTCGTACTCCACTTCCGCTTCGGCGAGGGCGGTTTCACAGTGCCAGCACCACTGAACGGGTTTTAAGCTGCGGTAAATTAAATCTTTCTTGAACAGTTCGCGAAACACGCGCAAGATGCCGCCTTCGTAAGAGGGCGTCAAAGTTAAGTAGGGTTTATCCCAATCGCCGAAGATTCCTAGCCGTTTAAATTCGGTCCGCTGGATGTCCATGAACTTGAGCGCGAACTCAGCCGCTTTCTTTCTGAAATCCACCATATCGACGGTATGCTTGTCTTTGCCAAGCTCTTTCATCAAAGCGTGTTCGATCGGCAGGCCATGACAATCCCAGCCCGGAATGTACGGGGCGTAATGCCCCGCCATCGCCCGAGACTTCACGATAATGTCTTTCAGGATTTTGTTGAGCGCGTGGCCCATGTGGAGGTGCCCGTTCGCGTAAGGAGGCCCGTCGTGCAGCACGTATTTCTTGCGTCCCTTGCGAACTGCCAGCATTTGTTCGTAAATGCCGTTCTTCTGCCAAAATTCCACCCAACCCGGCTCGCGCTTGGGCAAATCGGCTTTCATGGGCATGGAAGTTTGAGGCAGGTTGACGGTTTTGGAATAATCCATGGAAATGGAAGCGGTTAAATCAGCGCCGGCTGGCGCGACAAAGTTTCAGAAGGGCGATTAAACAAAGCGCGGATGGTATCAGGCGATGGGGGTTTGGCAATGCCCTTTTCCGTAATGATCGCAGTTACGAGTTCGCGCGGCGTAACATCGAATGCCGGGTGGCGAGCGATGGTTCCAGCAGGCGCGATCGAAAAATTTTTAATGTGGGTCACTTCTTTCACAGACCTTTCCTCAATGGGAATTTGATTGCCGTGACTCATTTTTAAATCGATGGTGGAAGTGGGGGCCGCCGCGTAGAATGGTATTTTATGGTAGCTGCATAAAACTGCGACGCCGTAAGTTCCGATTTTGTTCGCCACGTCGCCTCCCGCTGAAATCCGGTCCGAACCCACGATCGCCGCGTGAACTTTTTCGGTTTTCATGATGTGGGCCGCCATGTTGTCGGTAATAAGCTCAAAGGGAATTTTGTCTTTTTTCAGCTCCCAGGCGGTGAGCCGCGCTCCCTGTAAATAAGGCCGCGTTTCATCCACGAGAACTTTTTTGATTTTGCCTTTTTGATAAGCCGAGCGGATAACGCCGAGCGCCGTGCCCCAACCGGAAGTAGCGAGGCTCCCCGTGTTGCAATGCGTTAAAATCACCGAATCGCTTTGGAATAACGCTGAGCCCAATTCACCCATCGCGAAATTGGCGGCCAAATCCTCTTCGTATATCGCGATTGCTTCATTTTCGAGGATGTCCGCCAACTCTTTCGAAGAGGCCCCGGATGCCGCGATCGCGGTTTTTTTCATTCGTTCCAGCGCCCAAAACAAGTTCACCGCTGTCGGTCGGGTCGCGCCGAGCGTCTTGGTGGCGGCTTCCACCGCGGCTAACAATTGCGAAGTCGATTTGTATTTTTTTTCGCGGGGGACGAGCGCGATACCGTAGGCCGCGACGCAGCCGATAGCCGGCGCGCCGCGAACGTTCATGTCTTTGATGCAGAGCGCGACCTGTTTATGGTTGGAGCAGTTGATCCACCGCTCCCTGTGCGGAATGAGCAACTGGTCCAGCACCAACAATTTTTTGGCGCGGGAAACCCACTTGAAGGCGCGTAGGTTGTCTTTCAGAACTTTGGACAAGACAGGGGGAGTCGGACGAAGAAGTTCAGCCGTATTTCTACGGGATGGACTCCATCATTTTTTTAAGATCTTCTTCTCTGCGACCTTCGATCTCGACGGTTTTTTCACGGCCTTTTTCACCGCGGACGATCTTAATGGACTTCGAACGGACTTCGAAAAACTCCGCGAGGAATTGGCACAACTCCAAGTTTGCTTTGCCGTCGATGCCTGGGGCCGCCACTTTGAGGCGAATGGTGCTTCCGATCCGCCCCACGATGTCGTTTTCTTTAGCGCTGGGAATGACCCTTACTCTAATTATCATTAATTCCTCCCTTCACTCTGTATTGAAATCTGCTATTTGCTTTGAGCGTTTCGCAATTCCTTGGATCGCTCTTTCGCTTTTCTGATCGCATCAACAAAAATCTGTTGCCAGTTCTGGCTTTCTAGATGCTTAATCGCTGCTTCGGTCGTACCGCCCGGCGAAGTGACCTTGCGCCGTAATTCTTCGGGCGAATCCAGCCCTTCCAGCAGTTTCGCAGCGCCTATCATCGTTGCTCGCGACAACTTCTGCGCTGCTTCTTTCGGCAGTCCTGCCTGCTCCGCCGCCCGCTCCAGTGATTCCGTTAAGTAAAATAGGTAGGCGGGGCCCGAACCTGAAACCGCCGTGACCGCGTCGAAGCGTTCTTCCGGTAAAACCATCACTTCGCCCACGGCTTTAAAAAACTTTTGACAAAACGCTAGGTCGGACGAACTTCCGTGCTTGCCCTTCGTGATGACGCTCATGCCGGCTCCGACCAGCGCAGGCGTGTTCGGCATGACTCGGATCGCGCGAACCGGAAAGCGAAAATTTGATTCAATTTGCCCAGCCGAAATTCCGGCCGCAATGGAAACGAGGCACTGATCCATCTGTAAAATGGCGCTGATCTCGGCAAGAAGGCTTTCCATCTGCTGAGGTTTCACGCACAAAAAAACATAATCGCAGTTTTCCACTGCCTTGAGCGCCGATCCGCAAACCTGGATTTTCAGTTTACTTTTTAACTTCCTGAGCTTCGCGCCATCCACATCGAACGCTTTGATTTCTATCGGTCGCAAGAATTTCGAACGAACCGCGCCTGCTATTAAAGCGTTGCCCATGTTTCCCACGCCAAGAAACGCGACTTTAAAGGATTTCATCGGTCTTGTCTCTGCCCAAAGAGCGCGGTGCCGATGCGGATCATCGTGCTTCCTTCTTCGATCGCGACTTCATAATCGTGGGACATTCCCATCGATAAGGTGGGCCTGCTCGAATCTATCAAAGAACTGGAAAAAAATTGGTCATATAACTTACGCGCTTTCGCAAAATAGGGACGAACTAAATTCGTGTCTTCAAAGTAAGGCGCAACGCACATGAGCCCAGTTACGCGGACGGTATTCAAAGATTTACAAAACTCGAGGAGCTGGGGAATTTTCTTTACTCCAATCCCCGTCTTCGCCGGCTCGTCCGACACTTTTACTTCGATCAAACAGTCCTGAACTTTTCCGAGCGCTTTGGCTTGCCGGCCGATTTCGGTGGCCAGCTTTTCGGAGTCCAGCGACTGGATACAGCTGAACACATCGCAAGTTCGTTTCACCTTATTGGTTTGCAGGTGCCCGATCATGTGCCACTTCAATTGGGGAAACTGCGTTTGAAGAGGCGAAAATTTCGTAAGGGCTTCCTGAACTTTGCTTTCTCCAAGGTGTGAGAGGCCCATTTTCGCCGCCTCCGCGATTGATTCGATGGGAATATTCTTGGTAACTGCTACAAGGATAATCTCGTTGGCCTGCCTTCCGGAACGCCCGCAGGATGCCTCAATTTTGGCCCGTATTCCGGCGAGGTTCTCCCGTATCATCAATGCCGTTATTGTACTAATTTTTGAGGGCAAAAGGAAGCCCCGCACCAGGCATTCACCCAGTGCGGGGCTCCAATACTACATAAGGTAGTTATTACCTTAATTTGTGTTTAATACTCCGGTGTCGGCATGGACGGCATCTTGCTATGTTTCTCAGGGATGTCGGTGATGAGCACTTCGGTCGTGAGCAAGAGGCTCGCGATGGAAGCGGCGTTCTGAAGCGCGGTCCGGGTTACTTTCGCCGGGTCCACGATTCCTGCCTTCATGAGGTCCACGAACTCGCCCGTGTCCGCGTTCAGTCCGAAGTTTCCGTTCGAGTTGGTTCGCACCTTCTCTACAACCACGGAACCTTCGAGCCCTGCGTTTTCCGCGATGATTCGGATGGGCTCTTCAAGGGACTTTTTCACGATGGCAATGCCGGTCTGCTCATCGGCGTCGTCGCCTTTCACTTTGTTCAGAATTTCAGCGGCGCGCAGTAACGCAACGCCTCCGCCGACCACAATGCCTTCTTCCACGCCCGCGCGGGTGGCGTGCATGGCGTCTTCCACCTTAAACTTGCGGGTCTTCATTTCGGTTTCGGTCGCGGCGCCGACTTCAATGACGGCCACTCCGCCCGAGAGCTTGGCCAAACGCTCCTGAAGCTTTTCCTTGTCGTAATCCGAGGTCGTTTCCTGGATCTGACGGCGGATTTGTCCGATGCGGTCTTCAATGTCCTTCTTTTTGCCGCCGCCGTTGATGATGGTGGTATTTTCTTTATCGACCACGATGCGCTCCGCTTTGCCGAGCATATCCATGGTGGCTTTCTCGAGTTTGAGTCCGAGTTCTTCGGAAATGACTTTGCCGTTGGTGAGAGTCGCGATGTCTTGCAGCATCTCTTTGCGGCGGTCTCCGAATCCGGGCGCCTTCACTGCTGCGCAGCGGAGGCGTCCTTGCAACCGGTTCACCACGAGGGTGGCCAGCGCTTCGCCTTCGATCTCTTCGGCGATAATCATGAACGGTTTGCCGGTTTCAGAGATTTTCTGAAGCAGAGGCAACAGGTCAGGCATCGCGGACACTTTTTTATCCGTGATGATGACATAAGCGTCTTCGAGCACCGCTTCCATTCTTTCTGCGTCCGTTACGAAGTAAGGAGAGATGTAGCCGCGATCGAACTGCATGCCTTCCACGATCTTCAAAGTCGTTTCGGCCGATTTGCCTTCCTCAACGGTAATAACTCCGTCTTTGCCGACTTTGACGAGCGCTTCGGTGATTTTCTCAGCGATCACTTTGTCGTTGGCCGAAATGTTCGCGATTTGATAAATCTCATCTTTCGATTTGATGTTTACTTGCTTCGCGCTGCTCTTCAATTCCTTCACCACTGCCTCAACCGCTTTGTCGATGCCGCGCTTGATGTGCATGGCGTTGGCGCCGGCGGTAATGTTGCGGAACCCTTCCGCCACGATCGCCTGAGCCAGCACGCAAGCCGTCGTCGTGCCGTCGCCGGTCACGTCGTTAGTCTTGCTGGCAACTTCGCGCACGAGCTGCGCGCCCATGTTCTCGAAAGGATCTTCGAGCTCAATTTCCTTCGCAATAGTCACGCCGTCGTTGGTGACGGTGGGCGCTCCGAATTTCTTGTCCAGAGCAACGAACCGGCCCTTGGGTCCGAGCGTCGCTTTCACCGCGTTGGCGAGCTTGTCTACTCCCGCCTTGACGGCTTTCCTGGCCTCATCTGAGTATTGAATTTGTTTTGCCATTTTTCTTTCTCCTCTGCCTTAATTAAAGAATTCCCAAAATGTCTTCCTGATGCATGATCAAATACTCTTCGTCCTCGATCTTAATCTCGGTGCCCGAATATTTGCCGTACAGGATTTTGTCGCCCACTTTAACATCCATGGGGATCAACTTGCCAGCTTCGTCCCGCTTGCCGGGGCCTGCCGCCATCACTTCGCCTTCCTGCGGCTTTTCTTTCGCCGTATCGGGGATGATGATGCCGCTCTTGTTCAATGCTTCCTTCTCCAACGCCTTCACCAGCACGCGGTCAGACAAGGGTTTGATTTTCTTCACTGTCGCTACTGCCATGTGTCATGTCCTCCTTCTTGGATTTTGAACTTTTTCAAAGTTAGCACTGATGTGGCTTGAGTGCTAAAATAAAGCGCAAATAAAAGTAGCCGCTCCGTCGATAGAAGCGCGCCACTGTGACCCTATTATAGGAAAATGACATTGATCGTGTCAATAGCCGATTCCTGACTGGAAGGCAGCTTAAAATCCGCTTGACAATCTGATTATATCTGTTAAATACAACAGGTGGGGAACTTGCCCACTCCAATGGAATCAATTAACTCGCAAATTGAAAGAATTAAGCGAATCTACAATCAGCTTGAAGGCAAGTTGATGACGATAGAAACCACGATGTCCGTTCAACGGGAGGATGAGAAAACCCTTCTCGCCAGAGTTTTATCGCTGGAACAATCCGTGGCGCGAAAAGAAATCAGGCTTAAAGAACTTCACGAAGTGTTGATGACATCCGAGTATGCGAGGGGTGCCCTGGCCGTCTTGGATCATGGTTTTTCAGGGTTAGCGGGATGCACCGCATCATTGCTGAGCTATTCGGATGAGGTGAGGCCCTGGATTGAACGCGCGTTGGGTAGGCTCTTGTTCGCGCTGGTTTTTGATACGACTCAAAGCGCGAAGCAAGCGGTTAAATGGCTCAAGAAAGAGAATAAAGGCCGGGCGCTGTGCATCGCAGCGGATCAGATCCCGTCATCATATGAATACTCTTCTCCTTCCGCCCAAGCGAACGCTCCGTCGTTGTCTCAATTCGTTACTTGTCCGCCCAATATGACCCATATTAGAAATTTCCTCCTTGGAAAAATATATCGGGTAGACGCCGACCTCTATGAATATGGGTTTATTAATGGGGGCAGCGATGAAACCCTATCATTACCCCCGCAAAGTCCGTGGAAAGACTATTATCAAAACAACGGGGTAATTCCCCTGGAGCGTTTATTTGTTGAGGCGGTTAAACTTCACGAAGAGTTGAACGACGAGCAAGCGCGGATCCGGCAGTTTTTGGAGGATATCGAATCTTTTCAGGCTGACAAAGGCAAGCCTGAGGAAGCGGAATTATTGCTCGAAAAATTTAAATTTGAGCGAGAACAGTTACAACAAACATTAATTTCATTGGATAAATCCATTGAGCGCTCGAACGAACGCGCGGCTAATGAAAACGCGCAGCCGGCGGTTGAGCTTCCGTCCCAATCACCTCCGTCTCCGGTGCCCATTCCCGATGTTGAATCGCTGCCGGAACAGGCCTCTAAGGTTTCTGAAGTTGAAATAGCCGAATCCACTGAACCTTTCGCAGCGGCGTCTGCAATCATTTTCGAAACTCCTTCGTACGATAAGGAACAACTATCCAAGTTTAAGGTGCTGGTCGTGGACGATGACCCTGAGAGTTGCGATCTCGCGCGGTTCGCGCTCGAAAACATTGGTCTGAAAGTGGAAGTAGCTGAAAACAGCGATGAGGCCATGGACCGAGTGGATAGCGATGATTTTGATCTGCTCGTCATCGATTTAGTGATGCCCGGAAAAAATGGCTGGCAGCTCCGCAAGATGTTGAAGTTTAACCAACGGACGAAAGAGGTCCCCGTTATTATCTTAAGCGTCATAACGCCAAGCCCCGCCGATATCAAAATGTGGGTGGGGGCTAAAACCGATTTTTTTCAAAAACCGCTCGATGGGCGGGTCGTTCAAAAAATCGTATCCATACTGATGTCAAAATAAGAAAATGAGCGTCAACGAAAATCGTCAAATAAACCTCAATGTCTGCAAAATAGATCACTCCGTTATCTCGACCCTGTCCCCTGAGATCATGAAGCGCTATTCCTGCATTCCCTTCGACTTCATCGATGGAAAGCTGTGCGTCGCTCTCTCGAACCCGAACAATCGGTCCGCCATCAATCAGCTGCGCCTGATCACCGGGAAAGACCTCGATATTTTCTACGCGCCCCATCACGATATTTTGGAAAAGATTAAAGAACTTTTCCCTGAAACTTCCGATTACAGCGACATCGGAATCAGCGATTCCTCTCTGACGGAGCAAGCGTCCGAAACCTTGCGGGATGAGCAGGAAAACAGCACGACGGGAATGATCAATAAAATTTTGAAACATGCGATCCGGAAGCGCGCGAGCGACATCCATTTTGAACCCCAGGAAGACGCGCTTTATGTTCGATACCGGATCGACGGTATGTTGACCACCGCTTATCGCATCGAAAAAGCTCTCGAGCCGGCCGTGCTCTCTTGCATCAAAGTCCTGTCGAACATGGATATATCCGAAAAGAGGCTTCCCCAGGATAATCAGTTTTCTATTGATTTTTTGGAAAGCAGCATCGATTTCAGAGTGTCTTCGCTGCCAGGAAAATTCGGCGAGAAAATGGTTCTGCGCATTTTAGACCGGTCAAAACTTTCCCTGGATTTGTCGCAAGTCGGCATGGACCCTGAATTCCTTTCCATTTTTGAAGAGTTGATTCAAAAACCGCAAGGCCTTCTATTAGTAACGGGGCCAACCGGTAGCGGGAAGACCACAACGCTCTACTCGGTATTGAACCGGTTGCGTTCAGCGGAAAAAAACATTATCACATTGGAAGATCCTACAGAGTACGACCTCCTGGCGGGTAAACAGAACGAGGTCGGCATCACTCAGGTTTCAATCAACCATAAGATTGGGATGACTTTTGCAACGGGGTTGCGCTCGGCGCTCAGGCAGGATCCCGACATCATTATGGTCGGTGAAATTCGCGACAAGGAAACCGCGGAAATCGCGATGAAATCGTCTTTGACGGGACACCTCGTTATTTCCACGCTCCACACTAACGATTCTTTCAGCACGCTCGAGCGGCTGAAGGACATGGGTATTGAGCCCTACCTGGTGGCATCCACCGTTCTGGGAATCGTGGCGCAGAGGCTCGTCCGAATGCTCTGCCCCCACTGCAAGGAATCCTATAAGCCGCCCATGAGATCGCTGCAGACGCTGTTCCCGAAATCCAAGATCATCACTGAAGACGTGTCATTCTACAGGGCCAAGGGATGCATGATTTGTCACCATACGGGATATGTCGGCAGGAAAGGCATCTATGAGCTGCTCGTCATGGATGAACGCCTCATGGAACTCATCCAGAAAGAGTCCCACCCCGACCCGAACTGCGAAGTGGTCCAGTCATGCATCGTACAGAACCTGCGCGACAGCGGATTGGGCTTGGTTATCAGTGGCTTCACTACGATCGAAGAAGTCCTCCGCATCACCATATAACCTCTCAATACCCGCGTTGGGATCGGATCTAAGGTCTGTGCTATAATACCCACCATGCGCACGAAGCAGTCCTAGCTCCAAGAAATCAGAATAATATGTTTAAAATAAGACGGAAAACGGTCTACATCGCGTTTTTAATCCTGAATATTTTCGTTTTGTTGGGGGGATTTTCTTTGCGCCATTTCCTTTCCACCCTCCCGCCTGTGCTGTCTCTCGAAGAATATCTGCCCCGACTCACAACTCGGCTGTTCGATTGCAAAGGCGCGGTCATTTCGGAGTTTTTTACCGAGCGCCGCACCTGGGTTGCGCTGAATCAAACTCCGGTGGACCTGCAGAACGCATTTATTTCGGTCGAAGACGATAAGTTTTTCAGGCATTGGGGCATATCGCCTCAGGGCATGATGCGCGCCGCGGTTAAAAATTTTCTCGCCGGGCGAGCGGTGCAGGGCGGGTCCACGATCACGCAGCAGCTTTCGAAGCTGATTTTTTTGACGCAGGAGAAAACTTTCGGCCGTAAAATTCGAGAACTCCTGCTTTCGCTTCAAATTGAGAACCGGTTTAGCAAAGAAGAAATTTTACAGATGTATTTGAACCAGGTGTATTTCGGGCACGGAGCCTATGGAGCGTCAGCGGCCGCGCGCATCTTTTTTGGGAAGTCGATTCAAGATTTGAATCTGGCCGAGTGCGCTTTATTGGCCGGGCTGCCCAGACTTCCGAGTTATTATTCGCCGTTTAACCATCCCGATGTAGCCCAAAACCGCCGCGCGGTGGTTTTGCGGCGGCTGCGCGAACTAAAATACATCTCTCCCGAGGAAGAAAAGCTCGCTAAAGCCGCTCCGCTCGGCGTCCAAAAAACCCCGATGGCTCCGACCGTCGCGCCCTATTTCGTGGAAAACATCCGGCAAAATTTGGAGCAAAAATACGGGAGCGAACTGCTGTATCGCGGCGGGCTTTCAATTTACACGACTTTGGATTTGGACATGCAGATGGCTGCCGAGCGCATCATAGCGGACGCGCTTCCGAAGTTCGATAAAGAACACGGCGCGTTAGCGGAAGCTCTGCGCGCCAAGGAAAAGTCCGCGGCGCGTAAAAAAGCGGGTGAGAAACGATTCGAAGTGAAGCCCTCGACCACCATCACCAAGGTGCAGGCGGCGTTGGTGGCGATCGACCCGAAATCGGGCGAGATTCGCGCGTTAGTGGGCGGGCGCGATTTCACTGAGTCTCAATTCAATCGGGCGACGCAGGCCAAGCGCCAGCCGGGCTCCACTTTCAAGCCGTTCGTGTGGCTTGCGGCGCTGGACGGCGGGTTCACGGCGTCGTCGATCGTTAACGACCTTCCCATAGCGTTTGCGCACGACGGTCGCGACTGGAAACTGTTGGAGGGCGCGACCAACGCCTTTCAAATTCTGGAGGCGACCGCATCGCTTGCTGATGGAAAGGTGTGGGTGCCAAAGAACTACGATGGGAAATTTTTTGGAGCCGTCACTCTGCGGCGCGCTTTCGCATATTCGCGAAACATCGTATCGGTTCGGCTCATCAATCATTTGGGGCCGCCCAAAATTGTGGAGTGGGCGCAGAAATTGGGTATCGCAAGCGCCCTCGATCCCGTGCTCTCGCTGAGCCTCGGAACTTCGGTCGTGACCCTGCTTGAACTCACCAGCGCGATCGGTACTTTTGCTGCCGATGGAATTCGTACGACCCCTTTTAGCGTTACGAAGATTGTTGATTTTGAAGGGAAAATTCTCGAGCAGACTTTTCCTCAGGAGTCGGAAGTCGTAAACCCTCAATTAAACGCGCTCACCGTTAATTTACTGCGAGCCGTGGTGCAGGAGGGAACGGGCCATGCCGCCGCTTCTTTGGAAAGGCCCTTAGGTGGTAAAACGGGAACCTCTCAGGATCAGCGAGATCTTTACTTCGTGGGGTTCACACCCGATCTGGTTTGCGGGGCCTGGATGGGGTACGACGATTTTGCCGCGCTCGGTAAAAAAATGTCGTCGGGAGGCGTCCTCGTTCCCTGGTGGACCGATTTCATGAAGGAAGCGCTAAAAAATCAGCCGGTCAAAGATTTTACGGTGCCATCAGGAATTACTTTTTCTAAAATCGACAAATTGACAGGATATTTGGCGCTCCCCACCTGCCCCAAGATTATTTTGGAAATGTTTAAAACGGGCACCGAACCTAAAGAGTTCTGCCCGGTAGACCACTAC
>JANLTE010000115.1:0-4272 GCA_031362785.1 Elusimicrobiota bacterium | reverse complement strand
CCCATCATGGCTGGCACTTCACAATGCGATTCATAGAGTGTGCCGGAATTTTATCATTTTGCCGTTTTAAAACCAATCAGGCGTTTGGCCAACCATCCTCCAGGATTTGATATAATTTACGCATGAGCTTCCGACAGGTCGCCGTCCTCTGTAATTTTGAAAAACCCGAAGCAGCAAACGCTTTTCAAACCGTGGTCCGATGGCTGAAAAAAAACCGGATCAAGGCCGTTTTGAGCGCGGAAAACTCAACGCTCAAATCTTGCGAGTTCGCGGTGGTGCTGGGCGGCGATGGAACCATGCTCCGCTTCGCGCGCGCGCTGGCTCCGGTCGGGGTTCCCATATTGGGAGTGAACCTCGGCAGATTGGGCTTCTTAGCTGAAACCGCGCTCACAAACCTGCAAGGAACGCTTAAAAAAGCGTTGGATTACAAGCTCGAAATAGAAGAAAGACTCCTCCTGCAGATTTCTATTTTCTCCGCCGCCCAGACTCGGAAAAAGAATTATTATCAAAGCGAGCCGCAGGCCAAGCTCCTGGCTTTGAACGACTGCTATTTGCACGCGAGTTCGACCAACCGAATCGTTGAAATAGAAACCTCGCTGAACGGGCGATACCTCGCGACTTATAGCGGGGACGGCTTAATTGTGGCGACGCCCACCGGGTCCACCGCCTATTCTCTGGCAGCTTCGGGGCCGATCGTTTCGCCGCGGCTTCCCGTAATGCTTTTAACGCCCATCTGTCCCCACACCCTGACGCAGCGGCCGCTCGTAATTTCTTCTGAGGATAAAATTGAATTGAAACTGAGCAGCGACGCGCGCGGAACGTTTGTGTTCTTATCTTCCGATGGCCAGCACGCGATCAAAATTTACAAGAACGATCGGGTGGTGATTGAGACCGCTCCGGAGAAAGCGAAACTACTGGTGCAGCCGGGGCGCAGCTATTACGAGATTTTGCGCACGAAACTAAAATGGGGCGAGCAGGTCGGCTTCCACAAACATGCTCACTGAACTCAGCATTCGAAATTACGCCCTCATCGATCACCTGGAAATTGAATTTTCCGGGGGCTTGAACGTTTTGTCCGGCGAAACGGGAGCGGGCAAATCGATCGTGATGGACGCGATCGGACTTCTGCTGGGTGAAAAAGCGGAGTCGGGGTTCATTAAAAAAGGCGCGGAACGGTGCCAGGTTTTGGGAAGATTCTCCATTGAAAAGAACAAGCTCGCGCAAAAATTCCTGCGAGATTTATCGATCGAGTTGGAAGATGATTTGATTATCCGGCGCGAAATTGACGCCAGCGGGAAATCGAAAGCGTTCGTGAACGATCAAGCCATTAGTTCATCGGCGCTCGCAAACCTAGGGAACTACTTAATTGACGTTCACGGCCAGCATGACCATCAGCTGCTATTGAAATCGGGAGAGCAGCGCGAACTGCTGGACCGGTTCGGGGATCACGAGGCGCTGAAGAAAACGGTCGCGGAGCTTTTCACCCAGTGGAACGGATTTAAACGCTCGCTCGAGAATTCGCAGATTTCGGAGCAGGACCGGGACTCGAAAATCGACCTCTATGAGTTTCAGGTGAAGGAAATCAGCGCCGCGAAGTTGAAGAACGGCGAAGAGGAAGAACTTGAAAGGCTCCTGCCGCAACTTAAAAATTCCGACAAACTGCGTAACTTGGCCGATGAAATCCGAGCGAACCTCTATCAGGCTGACGGTTCGGCGTTGGACCGGCTCAGAAAAACCAAAATGCTTCTGGGGACGATCCAGAGCCTGGGTATCGACGTGAGCGAGGTCCCCGCCTGGATCGAAGAGTCCATCATCAAGACCCAGGAGACGGCGGACTTTATCGATCATTTCTCAAAAAATTTGCCGGCGAACCCGGACCAGCTGGACGCTTCGCTTTCGCGACTGGATCAAATCGCGAAGTTGAAGAAAAAATACGGCGTGACGGTTCAGGAAGTCCTTGAGCATGGCGCGGCGAGGCAAGCAGAACTGGATCGATTGAAAAATTACGAAGGAAGCCAAATGGATTTGAAGGAAAACGTCGCGAAGGCCTACTCGCATCTTGTCGCGGTGGCCAAAAAATTGAGCGCGGCGAGGGAAAAATCGGGCCAAAATCTTTCCGAAGCCATACGGAGGGAGCTTAAAGATTTGGGATTTTTGAAAGGACAGTTCGCGATTGGGCGGATAGAAGAAAAGGATGAGAGCGGGAAACCCGATCCGACCGCAAACGGCCTGGAGAAGATTGAGTTCCTCTTCAGCGCTAACCCGGGCGAGGATTTAAAACCGCTGAAAAGCGTGGCGTCCGGAGGCGAACTTTCGCGCATCATGCTGGCGCTCAAAAAAATTCTGGCGCAGTCGGACGTAGTGCCGACGCTTATTTTCGATGAAATTGACGCGGGCGTCGGAGGATCCATGGGCCACGTGCTGGGCCAAAAGCTGAAAGGCCTGAGCAAAACTCATCAGATTCTTTTAATAACGCATCTGCCGCAAATCGCAGCGTTCGCCGACCGGCAGTTCTCGGTGCGCAAAGGCGCGGTGGGGAATAAAACGGAAGTCGACATTCAACCGCTTGAAAAGGATAAACGAGTGCAAGAACTAGCTCGGATGTTAGGCGGGATCACAGGGAAATCGGAAGAGCCCACCGCCATTTCGCTTAAACACGCGGCCGAACTGCTTTCCGTCAATCAATAAAAACCATTATGAATATTCGCCCAGCAAGAATCAAGGACGTACGGACCGTTTATGAACTTATTTTAGACGCGACCAGGCGCGGTAAAATTTTAAAACGGTCGCTCAAAGACATTCGAGACACCGTTCATCATTTTTGGGTCGTTGAAGACGGCGAGAAGGTCGTCGCCTGCTGCTCGATCGAGATTTACAACAAAAAACTGGCTGAGGTTCGTTCGCTCGTGGTCCATCCGGCGTATGAAAGGCGCGGGCTCGCCACGGCGCTCATAAAACACTGCGTTCAAGTGGCGAAAGAAAAAAAGATTTACGAGGTGCTGGCGATCACGGACCAGAACAATTTGTTCAAAAAATTACACTTCGCCGAGCAGCTGCACGGGCAAAAGCCGCTTTTTCTAAAATTGCGGAACCTGGTGAGGTGAAACGGAGACGTCATGGATCAAAAAAATTTGAAAAATAAAAGCAGCATGATGACCGAAGGCGACCGGCGCGCGCCCAACCGCGCCATGCTGCGCGCGGTGGGATTTAAGGACGCGGATTTCGCAAAACCCATCATCGGGATCGCGAGCCTTTGGAGCGAAATTACTCCCTGTAACATGCACATCCACGAACTTGCGAAGAAAACGAAAGAGGGAGTGGCGAAGGGCGGTGGGGTGGCGCAGACTTTCGGGACCATCACGGTGTCGGACGGAATTTCCATGGGCCATGAAGGCATGAAATTTTCTCTGGTGTCCCGCGAAGTGATCGCAGACTCCATTGAGCTCGTGGCAAACGCCCAGCGCTTCGATGGGCTCGTGGCGATCGGCGGATGCGACAAGAACATGCCGGGGTCCCTGATGGCCATGGGGCGGCTCGACATCCCCTGCGTGTTCGTTTACGGGGGGACGATCAATCCCGGAAAAGATAACGGAAAAGACGTGGACATCGTGAGCGTTTTCGAAGCGGTGGGAACTTATAGCGCGGGAAAAATAACGAAGGAACAGTTTAAGAACATCGAGTGCCACGCCTGCCCCGGAGCGGGGTCTTGCGGCGGGATGTACACGGCTAATACGATGGCCTCCGCGATTGAAGCGCTCGGCATGAGCTTGCCCGGAAGCGCGTCGCGCGCGGCGGAAAGTCCGGATAAGATCGCCGACTGCGTCGAAGCGGGCGAAGCCGTAGTGAAACTGATCGAGCTGGGCATCACGCCCAAGAAAATTATGACGAAGAAAGCTTTTGAAAACGCGATCGTGCTCGTGATGGCGCTTGGCGGCTCGACTAACGCGGTGCTTCACTTGATCGCCATGGCGCGAACCGTAGGCGTTCCTCTGAAACTGGACGATTTTAACCGGATCGGTGCCAAAGTTCCCCACCTCGCTGATTTAAAACCCAGCGGAAAGTACGTGATGCTGGATTTAAACAGGGTGGGCGGAGTTCAGGGCGTGATGAAAATGCTGCTGCGCGCGGGTCTCATGCACGGGGACACGCTCACCGTTACGGGAAAAACGCTCGCGGAGAATTTAAAAGCCGTTCCCGATCTCGATCCGCATCAAAAAATCGTGAGAGACCTCGCGAAACCCCTGCACGAGTCGGGTCCGCTGGTGATCCTGA
>JANLTE010000382.1:0-4433 GCA_031362785.1 Elusimicrobiota bacterium | reverse complement strand
GCCCAGCAAAAAAACGCGACCCAGGCTCATATCCCGTAAAAAAATAGCGCTGCAAAGGTAGGCGGTGAACATCGCGGCAGCCGATCCGATCAAAGAGCCTTCCCAGGTTTTTTTGGGGCTGATGTTATAGGAAAGCCGGTGTTTTCCGAACCTCATTCCGCCAAGGTAAGCCGCGATATCCAAAACCCAAGTGACCAGAAAAAGAAAAATGGTGTAATGCAGTCCTTCCGGGCGGAGGTCGCGGATCAAAAGCAAATGAGACAGGGTCCAAACCACGTAAAAAAGCCCGAGCCAGGTAATGGCGATATCGACAAACGCGTTCTGCCGGTCCTTGGCCAAAAGGTGCTGAAGGATGTATGCCAACAGTATAAGAGAGATAACGGCCGGTGAAAAGAAAACTTCCGAAACTGAAGTCGATTCCCAACCCATTTTGGTCCCGAAAAGAGCGATAGCTAAAAGCAAAAGAAATCCTGAAACGAGCCCCATATTTTTTGATACGGGCCACGATGCGTCTTCAGCCAAGCTGTAAAACTCATGAAGGCCCAGAAGAGTGACGCCCGCAATCAAAAAGAAAAAGGGCAGCTGGCCCCACCAAATGGAAAGGATGAGAACCGGCACGCCGATGAGTGTGGTTAAAAACCGGGGGAGGAGCATCTAGGAGTGGGCAAGTACCTTTTCGGTCCCGCCGAAACGGCGTTCGCGGTTTTGATACGCGAAGATCGCTTCGTACAGATGTTCTTTTTTGAAATCAGGCCAGAGGACGGGCGTGACGTAGAACTCGGAATAGGCGGTTTGATACAGCAAAAAATTTGAAATCCGCTGCTCGCCGGAAGTTCGGATGAGAAGGTCGGGATCGGAAAGCCCGCGGGTATAGAGGGCCTCGGAAAACGCTTCTTCATCGATTTTTTTAACGCCTGACTTAAGAATCTGGTTCACCGCGTCCACGATCTCCTGGCGCCCGCCGTAATTAAGCGCCAAGTTTAAAATGAGCCCGCGGTTATGTTCGAGTTTTTGGATCGTTTTTTTAAGTTCCGCCTGCACCGATTCGGGAAGGTCTCGGGTCCGGCCGATCGTTTGAAGGCGCACGCCCTTTTTGTTCAGTTCTTCCGCCTCGCTGTTTAACTTCATGCAGAGGAGTTTCATCAGCGCGTCCACTTCCAGCCGGGGTCTGCGCCAGTTTTCAGTTGAGAACGCGTAAAGCGTCAGGACTTCCACGCCCAACTCTCCGCAGGCTTCCACCATGCGGCGAACCGTCTCGCTCCCCGCCCTGTGGCCGTAAATGCGCGGAAAACCGCGCTTCTTCGCCCATCGGCCGTTCCCATCCATAATGATGGCGACATGGCGAGGCAGCGGGTTTTTTCTAAATTTTGCGAGGAGATGTTCTTCGGTTGACACGGGGCCTAAACTTCCAGGACCTCTAATTCCTTCGTGGCTAGGAGATCGTCCACCGTTTTGACGTATTGGTCGGTGAGTTTCTGCACCTGCTGTTCAGATCTGCGTAAGTCGTCTTGCGAAATTTTTTTATCCTTTTCTTCCTTCTTCAACGCTTCAACCGCATCGCGACGGACATTGCGCACCATCACGCGAAAACTTTCAGATTGCTTGTGCAGCAGTCGTATAATTTCTTTCTTGCGCTCGGTGGTGGGCGCCGGCATGGTGAGCCGGAGGAGTTTGCCGTCGTTGAGCGGCGTCATGCCGAGATCCGATTTTAAAATCGCGGTCTCGATGGGCTTCAGAGCTTCCTTGTCCCAAGGTTTGATTTCAATTGAGCGCCCGTCCACGATCGCGAGGCTCGCCACCTGGTTCAAAGGCATCACGCTTCCGTAATGTTCCACCTTAAGTCCTTCGACGAGCGAAATGTGCGCCCGGCCCGTCCTCATCGCCGAAAAAT
Source organism: Elusimicrobiota bacterium (assembly GCA_031362785.1). Taxonomy (GTDB): domain Bacteria; phylum Elusimicrobiota; class Elusimicrobia; order 2-02-FULL-39-32; family 2-02-FULL-39-32; genus JANLTE01. The sequence goes on along the minus strand of JANLTE010000382.1, from coordinate 2,542 downwards.
CGGCCTGCAGTTTTTGAATGACCTTCTTCATCTGGTCTTCAACGATCTGTATCTGGCTCATCAAAAATCTCCTCTGATTTTACTCGTCCGGGGTGACCAAAGTTCCTAACTTTTCGCCGCAGAGGGCGCGCGAAATGCTGCCCTCAACGTGTAAATTGAAGACGCGCACGGGGAGCTTATGCTCCTGACAGAGCGCCAGGGCCGAAGTGTCCATGATGCGAAGTCGCTTTCGGATGGCGTCGTGAAAGGAAAGGGTTTTGAATAGCTTCGCCTTGGGATTACTTTTCGGATCGTCCGAATAGACGCCGTCCACTTGAGTGGCTTTGAGCAGGACTTCGGCGCCCACTTCAATTGAACGGAGCGCCGCTGCGGTGTCAGTGGAAAAATACGGGTTGCCAGTGCCCGCCGCGAAAATAACGATGCGCCCTTTTTCTAGGTGGCGTATCGCGCGGCGCCGAATAAACGGTTCCGACACTTTTGAAACTTCAACCGCGGATAAAACCCGGGTATGGACTCCCAACTGCTCGCAGGCATCCTGAAGAGCCAGAGAGTTGATGATGGTGGCCGGCATTCCCATGTTGTCTGCGATCACGCGGTCTAAATGCAGGCTCTGCCCCCGCCCGCCCCGCCAAATGTTGCCCCCACCTACGACGACCGCTACCTGAACATGATGGTCGTGCGCGATTTTGAGCTGCTTGGCGATGTCAAAAAGCGCTTTTAAATCAATACCCCAGCGTTCCGCGCCCGAGAGCGCTTCCCCTGAAAGTTTCAACAATACTCGCTTGGAAGTTCTTACGCTTGGCATTATTCTCCTATTCCCGTGAACTCATATAATACCCACCGGCATGGGGGCCTCATTAAAACAAAAAAGATGCCGAACGCTTCCGGCATCTTTTCTACGATTGGGTTCATGTTGGGATTAGCGGGCTTTCCGATTTCCGTTACTCTTCTCCAACCTTGTAACGCACAAAGCTTTTAATTTGAACCGGGCCGCCCAGCTTCTGTCCCGCCTGCTCGAGCAAAGTTTGAATGGAAGTCTTGCCCGAAGCGTCGCGAATGTAATTCTGTTCCGCCAGGCAAAACTGCCGGAAGAAATCCTTGAGCTTCCCCTCGCTGATTTTGGGCCAGGCCGCTTCGGGCTTGCCGGACTGTTTACACTGCTCCAAATAAATTGTTTTTTCTTTCTCCACAATTTCGGCCGGCACGTTGGCAGAGGAAACCCATTTCGGATTGGCCGCGGCAACCTGCATGGAAATTTCCCTCATCAGCTCCTGCAGTTCGGGCGAATTCTTGGACGCCGAAACTTCGAGCAAAACCCCGAGCCTTCCGCAATCCGCGGTAGCGGTTATGGGCTGATGGATGTAATTGCTTACAAACGCGCCATTTTCGCCATAGCAAATAGCGCGCTTCACCTTCAAATTTTCTCCGAGCTTCCCAATTTTTTCCTTAATGTAGGATTCGACAGTGTCTTTGGAACCCTTCAAGCTCTGGTTCATCAAAACATCAACGGACTTAACGGAATTCTCAGCCACGTGAGCGGCGAGCGCGCGGACGGTTTCTTGAAACTCCGCGGTGCGGGCTACGAAATCGGTTTCGCAGTTCAATTCGATGAGGCTTCCTTTTTTTGCGTCCCGGTCGAGCCACGAAGCTACGAGCCCTTCGCTCGCGGTCCGGCTCGCCTTTTGGGCGGCGGAAGCTTTTCCTTTCTCGCGCAAGAACTGGATGGCCTTATCGGTGTCTCCGCTCGACGATTCGAGAGCTTTCTTGCAGTCTAAAATTCCAGCGCCCGTGATTTCTCTTAGTTTTTGAACTTGCTGGGCCGTAACGCTCATGTGGTTAATTCCTCTTTTGGACTATTCGCTCCGGCCTCGACAGCTACCGCAACCGGCTCTTCGGTCGCCGCGGGTAAATCTGCGCCTGCGCTTTCCTGCTTGGACTGATCCTCTTCAGGCGAAGAAGCTTTCTCCGCGATCGCTCTGCCTTCCAAAATCGCGTCAGCCGCGAAATTGCAGAAGAGCTTAATGGAGCGCACCGCGTCGTCGTTTCCCGGGATAGGGTAGTCGATCAAATCGGGATCGCAGTTCGTGTCGCAGACCGCGACGATTGGGATCTCGAGGCGCTTGGCCTCCATGATCGCCGTAATTTCAGCCATCGGATCAATGACGAAAAGGACGGAGGGCAGCTCGGGCATGTCCTTGATGCCGGAGAGCGACTTTTCAAGTCGCAGTCGGGCCTTCTCGAGGCGCGACGTTTCTTTCTTGGAAAGCACGTTAAAAATTTTCTCGGCCTTCATCCGCTCGATTTCCTTCAACCGATCGATGGATTTCTGGATGGTGTTGAAGTTAGTGAGCGTTCCGCCCAGCCACCGTTCTTTCACATAGGGGCTGTTGCAGCGCGTGGCGGACTCCAAAACGACTTCGGCGGACTGCTTGGTCGTACCCACGAACAATACGACTTTTCCTTCCATCGCGGAATCTTTCAAAAACTTGAGCGCTTTTTTTAATTCCTTGACGGTCTTGGATAGATCGATGATGTGGATGTT
>JANLTE010000378.1:0-2921 GCA_031362785.1 Elusimicrobiota bacterium | reverse complement strand
CCCACTCCGGGCAAGACCACGGCGTCGGCCCGTTTGAAATCGGAGGGCGAACGCGCCCACTCCACGCGGACTCCGGAACCTTCCAGCGCTTTCCCGACGCTGAGCAAGTTTCCCATCTCGTAGTCCACCAATGCGATTCTAGGCTTTGATTTCATTTACGGTTCCTTCAGTTGTCCTTTTGTCGAAGGAATTCCTTTCTGTCTCTTGTCTTTGGATATCGCCTGAGCGAAAGCCTTCGCGAACCCTTTAAAAAGTGATTCGGCGATGTGGTGGTTGTTGCGTCCCTGTAACAGTTTCATGTGCAAGTTCATCTTGGCGGAAAAGGCCAGCGCCTGAAAAAAATCCTCGAAGAGTTCGAATCCGAACGGCGCTTTGGATTGGGGTTTAAACGGAATCTTATAATCAAAATAGGGTCGCCCCCCGCAATCCACAACAACATACGACAAAGACTCGTCCATGGGAAGCAAAAAATTCCCGTAGCGATAAATGCCGCGCTTGTCGCCCAATGCTTTTTCGATTGCTAGCCCCAATGCAATCCCGATGTCTTCCACCAAATGGTGATCGTCGATGTGGGTATCGCCCGAAGCCTTCACTTCCAGATCAACGCCCGAATGTTTAGTAAAAAGCTCAAGCATATGATCCAAGAAAGGAATGGTTGTCCGGATCTTAGACTTTCCGTCCCCGTCTAGATCAAGGGAAAGTAATATGTCGGTTTCCTTTGTTTTTCTGTGAATTCTAGCTTTTCTCAAAGTGAACTCCTCTGTGCGTATTTACTTTTTAACGGGCTCATTCATGAGCGCGCGGGCGTGGTGCTCAAGCCCTTCCACTTCCGCGATTCGTCGCGCGGCTTTAAACGCGGACCGGGCCCCGTCGCCGATCGTTTCGATCGTTGAGCTCCACCGCAAAAAATCTTTCACGCAAAGGCCGGAGCCGAAGCGCCCGGCACGACCTGTCGGCAAAACGTGGCTGGGCCCCGCCGCGTAATCTCCGAGGGGCACCGGAGAGTCGTCTCCGAGGAAAATCGCGCCCGCCGTTTTGAAATCTCGCAACGCGCGGGAAGGGTTCCGGATGGCCAGGATCAAATGCTCCGGCGCGGCTTCATTGATCGCGCCCACCACTGCTTGCCTCGATTTTTTTAGTACGAATCTCGTCTGGCCGATAAACTTTTTCTCGACCCTTTTCCGCACCTCTCCCAGGACTTTCAAACTCAGTGAAAAAAGAAACGCCCTGGATTCCGGATCATGCTCGGCTTGAGCCATTAGATTGGCCGCCGCTTTAGCGGGATCGGCGCTCTCATCGATCCAAATCGCGACTTCGCTGGGCCCCGCAAGCCCATCGATTCCGACGACTCCATAAACCTGCCGCTTGGCTTCGGTCACATATTGATTTCCGGGCCCCACGATCTTCTGAACTTTGGGAATGGTTTCGGTTCCAAAAGCTAACGCGCCGATAGCGGCGGGTCCTCCCACCGCAAAAATCCTATCCACTTTGGCGATGTACGCCGCGGCCAAAACCTCATTTTTTAAATTTTTTGCGGGCGTGACCATTACTACTTCCCGAACGCCGGCCGCTTTAGCGGGTATCGCGGTCATTAAAACCGTCGACGGATAGCAATAGCGTCCGCCCGGAACATAAATTCCGACGGAATCCATTGCGTAAGACTGCTGTCCGACCTTTATCCCGCTTAAATTGAACGACCAATGCCGGCGGATCAGACTCAACTCTTTCTTATGAAAAGCCTCTATCCTGCGGCTTGCCAACAGGAGGGCAGAGCGAACCGACGGGTCTATTATTTGAAACGCCTTCGCGATGCGCTTTTTATCCACTTCCAGACGCCGCGCCGGAAGGTCAATCCCGTCAAATTTTCGCTGATAGAATTGCAGCGCCCGATCCCCCTCCAGGCGGACTTTTTTCAAGATCGCTGTAACGTTTTCTATAATCGAGTTCATGTTAAATTTACATTGATAATTGAACAAAATATTATACTATAAACAAAAAAATACACCCATGTTTACATTGAACGATGGGTGCTGGCTTAACTTCCTGCTTTACCGATTAAAACGCAAAACGGCCGACACCCAAGTTCGAGGGGCGCCAGTGATGCCAAAACAGAGGCTTCGTTGCGTATTGCATGACTATATTATAGCCGATATTTAGATATGAATTCAAGTATGTGATAGAATGGTCACAGCAATTTAAAAGGAGGAGCACAGGATGAAACACAAAAAACTTTTGACAATTTTGGGATTAGCGGCGGGAACTATTATGAACGCGGGGTTGCTGCGGTCGGAAAGCCCCGCCAAAACAGCGCAGATGCACGACGGGCACCAACTGAGAGCAGAAGCGGCAAACATGAAGGAGTTTACGATGATCGGCGTCGAGTATCAGGGAAGCAAAATGTGGCTTCCTGGCACGATGATTGTGAAACAAGGCGCGAAGGTGAGGATTAAGCTCATCAACAACATTCAATCTGAACCCAATACCCACGGATTCTCGCTTGATGAGTTCGGAATCAAGGTCGTCGTTGCTCGCGGAACGCCTCAAACGGTGGAGTTTACGGCAGATAAGGAAGGACTTTTTAAGTACTACTGTCAGATTCATCCCGCGCATGTCGGCGGTCAGATGCTCGTCTTAAAATAAACCTTAAACTATTTTACGGCTCACCGAATAGATAAACCCTTTGGGCGTCCATTGGGCGAGTTTGTTTTTCCGAAGTATTTTTACGGATTTTTTCCTCAATTTAATTGTGATCGGAGAAAGTACGGGTAATCTGGATAATGTTTTTTTGTATCTGGCAAATTATCTGGAGTTAGAAATAGATATAACAAAAAAAATAAAAGCTGCGATACGCTATCCTATTATGGTGATTTCAGCGATTGTGATTGCTTTACTTATCATTAATGTTTTTCTCATTTTTATTT
>JANLTE010000377.1:0-6047 GCA_031362785.1 Elusimicrobiota bacterium | reverse complement strand
CTAGTTCCTATCGCGCCCACGAAGAGCAGCGCGGGCATGAGGAACGCGGCGCTGATCATGCGGCGCAGGACGCGGGAATAGTAACCATTCGTCAGCGATGAGAGCATCGAACGGAACGATTCAAAAACGCTGCGCCGCGTTTGCGGGAATGCGAGGAGCGATATTAGCGCGGCCCCAATAGTCCCGCCAATCAATAAAAGCGATGGGTGCGACATGAACCCGATAACCAGAAACAGAACCCCGCCCAGCGCGGAACCTATCGTTCCACTTTCAGTATCGAAACCTTTATTGGCTGCCCTTGCCCTCATCGCTTTCATATTTCTACCGCGCAGACGCCTTATGTCCTTAATAACTTGACTAATCTCGCCCGACCTCTCCGCATCGTCTAGATTAGGATACATCGCGTCTACTATGCTATTCACGATATCCCAATCATTGGACTCAACGTTTTTAATGGGTAACATCAACCCGCGGGAAAGAGGAGAAGCTAGAAGCCGCACCGCATCATCGATTTTCTTATTCGCCGCAAATGAAATCGCGAGATGCTGATAGATTATCCAGACATCCTCGGTTACCAAAACTTTTCGTGATAAGAGCAACGACACGAGAGTTTCAGCTTCCGAAGCGTTTTTAATGCCGCCCGCCTCCCCCAATTTAGTTATAAGACTGATGAGTTGAACCGAGCGCGATTTAATAATGGAGCCTTCGGGAGGAACTGGCAGATTAATAAATTCAACCGCCCGCTTGATAACGGAATTCAATATTTGTTCCCGGTGCTCCCTGGACCTAAAATCTTCATTTCGAATGATTCCCGACAACGATGTGATTAAGTTATCAAACATCTGATTTGTAGTACGCTGATCCTTGTTCTCGACTGAAGAGCTTGGCGCCACCGCGTCCCCTGCAGGGCCGCCGGCCGCATCTATTTCCGCGGACCACAAAATGAGTACATCTTGAGCTTCCCGAATAGTCGTCACGGGAAAGCCAGAGTCGCTGAACAACTTGGGGATATTGATGCGGGCGTACCGCATCACGCGAGGGGTCAAAAGCGAGGCCTCCTCTCTGGCATTAACCTCCTCAATAATTTCAGAATCAGGTCGGTTAAAAAAAACGCCCTGGCTAAAAAGTAGTAGCGCAACAGCATCGGAATAATTTTTATGTTCACCATCAACATGAATAATTTCCAGTTTCAGGTTTTCCCTCATCCACCGATGCATTCGCGACTTTTCCCGCATAAAATAAACATATCTCCTGAGCAGAACAGGGTCTACCAGGGTTAAATCGCTTATTGCGGAGGCAATGGTCATTTTCGTGGTGTACCGGGTATTAACGGGGTCACCGTTGCTGGAAATCGAACGGACTCGAACATATCCCGATTCCAGATCAATTTCACTTAAAAAACCAATCACCCTGCCCTCTCGTTTCATTACGGGAATGGCATTGGAATGATCCCCTTCCCTATAAGGGTGGTCCTTAAGGTAAACTGAAAGAAATTTAAGCGCTTTTCGGGTTTCTTCTTCATTCCCATTCGAAAAATAATCGATTGCCCGTTGGAACAGCTCCCTGCCCTGATTCTCCGTAGGTTTTTTTCCGGGGCTTCCGGAATCCGTGATGACGGTCGCGCCCACGAAGAGCAGCGCGGGCATGAGGAGCGCGGCGCTGATCATGCGGCGCAAGACGCGGGAATAGTAACCATTCGACAGCGCTGAGAGCATCGATCGGAACGACCCAAAAACGCTTTGCCGCGTTTGCGGGAAGGATAGGATCGAAACCACGGCAGCCCCAAAGGTTCCGCCTATAAGCATTAAAGACGGATTCGCCATGTTTCCGAGGGCCGCCCCCAAAACTCCTCCCAATACAGGGACGATTGTGGCGTTCAATACAACGCTCTCCGCAGAGTCCGGCGGGTTCCTGTACCAATCATTCAACAGCTCCTCCATGGCAAGTTTATGATAGCCCAAATAGCCCTGAGGCCCCTGTCCAGCCATGGACGACGTCTTTGCGGCGTTTCTAAGAACTGTCATTACGGTATCCGATATATTTTCACCCTCGGGTATGGTCCGGCTCCTAATATCATTTACCAGACTGACCGGAATGCTTAATGAAACCATCCTCCTTTTTGAGAATGGCGTTTCCACAAGATAATAGACCGCCGAATAATCTTCCCGGGCTCCAACAAAATAAATCCGGCCATTCATTTGCTCCAAAACCAGCAGAGGGCTATCGGCGGCAGACCTGAATTGACGCATGCTCCCGAAATCCGTAGCGAGGATGTTATAGGCATATCTTTTAACCGGATGCCCAATTTTATCGCTGAGCCTGGAAATCCAATCATCCAGCTCGATGGCCGAAAGGAGGTCCTTGTCCCGGTACTGCATGAGGATATTGATGAAGTAGTCCGCACGCTCAAATCCGTTTTTCAAAATCCATTTCCGAACGGATTGCAAAATTTGGTTATTGAGCTCCTTGTCGATCTCAACTTGATGGGTGGCTTCATATCGGATATACAGCAGATTTGTAATCCATTCATAGAGACTGAAATTACCTCTCCTCAAAATTTCAGAAAAACCCGGCTCCTTGGCGATTAGGTCTTTGACGGAAAGGAGGACAGGGATCGTAACATGGACGAATTTTTCAAAGAGGACCGCGCTGTGCAACCCCTCCAGGAGGATTTGGAAAATACTTTCATCGCAGACCGAAACCATTTCTTTCACGAGGCTCCAATTCTCCCGATCCATTAAAAGCGCAGCGTTGTTGGCGCCGGCCAGGAGGATTTGAGCCAGGGCAATTTTTTCCCGTGGCGAGTGAAATTGAAACGCCAGTTCTTCATAGCTCCCAGCGGGGACCCCAAGCAGCCTTAAACTTTCCGCGGCCCGGCCAGTCAGTTCATGCTCGATATTTTGGTAGAAGGCCGCCCCCGCGTTTTCTTGAAGATATTTCGATGCGATCCTAACCTGCGCGTTTAAATCGATCCCGCTGCCAAACCCCTTTTCTATCTGCTTATAGACGTCGGGCCCAAAGTTGAACTTAATCCTCTGGAGCTCCTGCCTGGCCAGTCGCGTTTGAAGCGATTCGCCTTCCCTCTGAGCGAGCGTCGCCTCCCATTTCTTCCAGTTCGCGAGCACCCATAGGGCCAAGATCGCGTTCCAATATGGGTCATTGCGTTCAGCGCTCCGATAATATGTTTCGAGCCCAACCTCAAACTCTCCGTTGCCCGCCAGCGCGTCGTCATAAGCGCTAACGGCCTCAGGATATTTTTCTTCGCTATAAAAACGGTCTCCTTCCAGAATTTTTTCCCAAATTTTGTAAAGAAGGTTCCCGCTGAGATCCCGCTCTTGCTCACGCCCCACCGCTTCCAGGGCGATGCAGTACGCCTTAAAAACGGACATAAGATTATTAACGTCACGCGACCTGTCATAGCGCCACTCGAAAGGACCCGGCGCGCCTTCGTAACGACGCGCCAACATAGTCGCTCTCCGAAGCAGTTTAAACATCGTTCTAGGAACAACATCTCGCCGAGACTGAGCTCCTTTTAAGGTGCGAATTCGAGTTTCCAGTTCGTTCAAAGCCGAAAGCGTCCAATACATGGAAACCCCTCTCCCGGTATCGCGGCGCACCGTCGAAGCGACGGTCCAGCCGAACTTAAGCGCCGCCGCGTTATAGAGGGCGTGCGCCGTTATGTTGGCGGCAGCTCCAACGGGGATGCCGACCAGCAGACTCATCTGAAATCCGAATGGCAAAAAAACGGCAGGAGCTGCCATCACTCCCGCCAAGATTCCGCCCACGCCGAATAGCGCCAACTGTTCTTTGAGCGTCCTCCCCTTATGCGCGCCGCTGAACACGTAACCGCTGGCCAGCGACCAGACCACGAGCATCGGGACCGCTAACAGCCAGCTTCCAGCCAGCATCGCCGCCACAAAAGCCGCGGTTCCCGCCAGGCCAGCCGCTCTCGAGCCCCGCGCTTCGCCCACCCGCTCCTCGAGTACTCTTGATAATAGCCGACTCTTCATCACCGGGCTCGCGGCAATCACTAAACCGGGAGTTTGATAGATCCACTCCCACAGCGGAGCGATCATCGCGTAAGCTTTACCCAAAATAGAAGCCAACGGAACCTCATCAACCACATTCTTTCTAAAATACTTATCCTCAAACTCTTTTAGGGGAAATAAAAGTGTTGATGCTTCTTCTTCAGACCTGCCGAACTCTTCCATAAGCCAGGTGACAAGCATGGCATAACTGCGTTGTAAAAGTGCCATACGAATCTTATTAGGGCTAATCTCTAATGTACCCTTAAGGTTATCCAAAACGATATTCACAGCCGTGATTTTTTCTCTTGGATTATGCCAACTAACAACAACCCGCATCACATGGCTCTTCGAGTGCCCTTCAGCAATCAACCGTTCCATGAGCGGCCTAACGACGTTTTTCCAAGTCGTTTCAGGGTCTGCCCACTTTAAGACAATATTTGTGGCAAAGCTCTTGGGCAGACCTTCGTCAGTAACCAATTTATTTCTTATCGGCAGTAAATCCTTCTCCCATTTTGTTTTTGGATGCACCCATGAGGTCATAATCGTCATTGCTTCATAATTTGATAATCCCGCGCGCACGAACTCTTTAAAAATTGGCTTAAACTCTTCTTCCCATTTTTGCAGGGGGTTGGACCACCCAACAACAACTTGAGTCGCTTTGCTGATGGAAAGTCCAGCCCTTACCAGTTCATCCCGGACCCGTTTCAACTCCTTCCACTTCGCCTCTGGTTCTGACCATTGAATGACTATGTCAGTGGCATGGGTTACGGAAAGGCCTCCGTTTACAAGCGCGTCTCGGATCGGTTTCAATACCTCCCACTTCGCTGTGGGCTTTGCCCTGCTAATTGCAATTGTTGTCGCGTCGCTTATCGATAAGCCCTCCCTTACCAGTCGATCCCTAGCTGGTTCAAGCACGCGCTTCCATGCGTCAACTGGGTTTTTCCACGCAAACACAATTCGATTGGCAAATCGTTGGGGCACGCCATCAGCCATTAAAGTATCTCTGTCAGGCCTCATTCTGGTCACCCATGTTCGCAGGGGGTTAGACAAGGTTTTGGCCAGACGAATCGCATCATCCGGAGGCAGGCCTTCCCGCATTAAATCCGTAATCCAGGAATAAGGAACAAGTCTTTTAAAAAGTAAAATATGGATCAATTTATCATCGAATACATTTCGTTCTCTTCTGCCCCGCTGATCTTCGTACAGCTTTTTTTCAGCCAATATCCGCTGCGCCAATCTCCGCACATCGAACGCTTCATAATTCAATATCTTTTGAATATCTCCCTCGCCAAAAAGCTCGGATCGCCGCTCAAGCGCCTGATCCTGAATCCTAACCAAAACATTGGACAACGCCGCTATTTCCTCGGGATTTAGTCCCATGTCTATTTCTCCAAACTGGCTCTCCAGTGAATCGCGGTATTCTATTTCCCTCGCTGTGAGATGGCTCCCGACTATACGATCGCCTATTCTGTTTCTACCCCAAACTCTCCCTTTTCGCAACGCGGACGCGCGGCTCGATGAATCTGCAGCGCTGCCCGTTTGCGTAATGCGTTGAAAGAACCCCGGGTCTTTTTTTAGAACGCGCTCCCATTTTTGATCTCCCGAGCTGATCTCCAAAAGAAGCCCTTGGGAAGGTTCAGTCAGATTGCCAGTCTTGAGGACGACGTCAACGACGGTTCCATCTTTTAAACTTTGTATTTCAATCTGCACGTTATGTCCTTTAAATCTCCCAAAGTAAAGTTTTCCACCCCCTGTAACGGGCATCTTAAATGACGTTTCAGGCATGGTCGTTGCGGTTAAATTTTCAGGGCCGCTTTGCAACGTTGCAATGCGTTCTATAACCAATGCCTTTCCTTCGTCAAGAGTGACTGGCGTTGGAGCTGGAGTTAATCGGAATTCATCCTCTGTTGATGCAAGGGGCGCCCAGATCGGGAGCCAACCCTGAAGATACGCGGCGTTGAAGCCGGAATGCGCGGCCATGCCGAGGAGCGCGCCGCTCGCAATGGAGAGGAGCGGCAC
>JANLTE010000353.1:0-2762 GCA_031362785.1 Elusimicrobiota bacterium | reverse complement strand
TTAGTTCTTGCGGCCTGTCTCAGCTTGCTTGGCCTGGAGAGCGCCCAGGCTGGGGATATTCCGGGATTGTCAGTGATGCAACCTGAAATTGCCGCCACCCCCTCCTCCTTGCCGGCCGTAGCGCAGGAAGCCGTGAACGATGGCAAGAACGCGGCTAAATGCCAGGATTACCTCCCTGCCATCGACCATTTTCAAAGGGCACTCCGAGCCTCGCCTAATGCCCCTGAGGTACTTTTTTATCTCGGCGTGGTGGAATCAAAGATTCCTGGGCGCGAACTGCGCGCCATTGCCTGGCTGGGAGCGTATCTGTTGGCGCGAGCAGATGCTCCAGATGCAGGAGCGGTCAACAGCCAGATCGGCAATTTGAAGCTTGCCCACCAGAAAACGCTCTTGCGTGTGATCGCATCCGCTGAGACTGCCGCCAAAGTTGCTGGAGACAATTCGTACTTGGAGATTACGGTTTACGATTGGGCTCGAGCCGGCGATTTCCACTCGGCAATGAAATTAGCAGCCCTGATAAACTATCCTCCCGATAGGGCCGCCGCTTACAGGATCATTGCTGTTGCCCAGGCAGAGGCGGGACATATCGCTGCAGCAAAAACGACCTCCGACTTGATTCAGAATGTGAAAGAAAAACATTTGGCACAAAACACAATCGTCCAGATTCAATCGGCGATGAATGACATTAAGGGTGCTCAGGAGACCTGGAGTACGATGTCCAATCTTCCCGAAGTGGACTGGGTAGAGTACGTGAGGCAGTCGACAGCGTCGGCTATTGCGGAAGCACAAACAAAGGCAGGAGACCGTGCTGGCGCTCGCAAAACGATGGCGGCAGCTATTAAAAATGCCGAAATCGTTAAGGATACCAAACGCAAAGATAATGTTTATTATGATATCGCGAGTGCTCAATACCGGGATGGAGACGTTGCCGGCGCTCACAAAACAGCCGAACTCATTAAAGACGCTGACGTAAGATCTGAATTTCGCGTATTTATGGTGGAAGCTCGGGCCGAAGCAGGGGACATTTCACAGGCGCTCGAAATAGCCAACTCGATTTCAGATCAGGGAAAGCTCCATCACTACCAGAGCGTAGCTCGATCATTGATTGCGAAAATCCAAGCGAGGCGCGGCGATGTGGCGGGCGCTAACAAAACAGCAGCCCTGATCCAAAATGAATCTGCTAAAGACTGGGCGCAGAAGAAAATCGCAAAGGCACAGGAGCCGAATCACCCCACAGTTGCCGATTGGCTTGGATGCCTTGAGGAGAGTGTCTTGGGCAGTCCGTGTGCGTTGAACACGCAGATCTTTCTGGATCTGCCGGCCCATCTCAAATCCCTCTCCCAGTCGGATGACCCTGAAAAGTTGGCAGATGAACTCCACCACACCGCCGGTCGAATGATAGAAACGCAAAACGTCATCGACCAGTTTCTGAAGGGATCGAAGGGCCGGGGAGACCGACGGCGTAATGTTTACAACCCATACTCTAAGAATCCACCGGAGGCCATGGGAGACTCGCAGGTCCGGCAGATGCTCGCCAGGTACCGGTCACTCGATGCCCAGAAGGCCGAGACTACTCAGGAAATTGCTACGGTTAAGGAACAACAGAAACAGGGGACCGGCGATGCCGCCGTGCTTTCCGCGCAGTTGGGCACCCTCACGAACCAGATTACGCAGATCGATACCAATCAGACCAAGGCCATAGAGGCCGCAAAGAGGCAGGTGAAGCACCTTGGCATTGAGTGGGTCGAAAGCCCCGAACCCACGACAAGGAAGGCGAAGTCAAAATGATTGCCCTATTTCAAAAGCCTGAAAAGTCGGTACCCATTAAACATTCAGTTCCGCCGGCTGTTGGACATTCCTGGGCAGGTTCTTTAGTTCTTGCGGCCTGTCTCAGCTTGCTTGGCCTGGAGAGCGCCCAGGCTGGGGATATTCCGGGATTGTCAGTGATGCAACCTGAAATTGCCGCCACCCATCAAGAACTTGTGACGCAGCGTGAGGCCCTGCTCAAGGAGCGCAAGGCGCTGCTCGATCGAACCAATCGCCATAACACATTGTGTGAGACAGTCGAGGTAGGAAGCGCCGCGGATGCCAGCTGCACCAAAGCATACGCCACGCTGGAGATGGCGATCAACAAGCACGTTCAGGCGAGCGAGCGCTATAACGACAATTACCTGGCGGCGGTCACTCATACGAGGCCTGCACCCATATTGCCATCCAATGACTCCAGCGTGGTGGATGGGCGCAACGTCCCCTCCGGCCTGTCGAAGTCTGTGGAGCATGCCATTGCCATCGCCTATGCCGATGCACCGCCCGGCGTCAGCGACCGTGTCCGCAAGGGATTCCAAGCAGTCGTGGCGCGCGATTGGAAAGTCGCCAAAGCCTGGTTTGAAGACGCCCTCAATCGCGATCCCGGCAACGCCAATTTGAAGCGCTTCGTTGCCTTTGTCGATCAAACGCCAAACCGCAAAAAGCAGGGTGCCAGTCCCAGCCAGGGGGCAGTTCCGGCGAGACAGACTCTCACGTCTCTCAATGCCAGCGCCAGCACGATGAGCACGGAACAGGTGATGAAGGCCCTGGAGGACATTATCGAAGAATATTTGGGGAAATGAGGTAATTAGGGGTGTTGTAACCACAGACAGAGGATACCCGCCGATGCAGACAGGGAAATCGGTGTCAGGGGGGAAATGGCTTGCCGCCATGGTCGCCGTGGTTTTGATCAGCCTACTGCCATTGGGCAGTGCCATGGCCGAGTCGATCCCGGC
>JANLTE010000352.1:0-1611 GCA_031362785.1 Elusimicrobiota bacterium | reverse complement strand
GAGTTCGGCCAGAATCAGTCGCTGAAAGAGCTGACCACTTATGTGACGCCTGAAGGGTTCAAGCTGAGCAACCGGTACACGCGCCTCGGCGTCGCGCTTTCGGAATCGCTGGGTTGGGAGCAGATCAAGCATATCAGGGTCATCAGCGAGCAGAACCTCAAGCAGCGGCTCACCACCGTGGCTCGTTGGGACAATACGCCCAACGTCCGCTCCATCGCGCTCATCGCCTTAGCTTCCCTGAAGGACAAGAACGACGTGGTTTATTTTCAGGAAGCGCTTTGGTCTCGCAATATAGGGATCCGGTTCGCCACCATAGAAGCTTTAATGAATTGGGGCGATCCTCAGGCGATACCGATCTTGCAGGGTTTATTGAAGGATGAGTCCTTTTTGATTCGGATCGTGGCAAACGGAGCTCTCGCCAAACTCCGGAACGCGACCGCACTTCAAACACTGCGCGACAACCTGCAGAGCAAAGATTGGTTCATCCGATCGCTTTCTGCCATGTACCTGGGCGAAGAGGGTGATTACACCGATTACGATCTCCTGCTCAATCAAATGGATCGTGAACAATTGGAGCTGAGCAATGAGTTCGTGACTGCGGAAATGGCCATCGCCGCGTTGAAGCTTTTTCCAAAGTATCTGGAATTTGAAAAGCAGGAAAAGGAAAGGAAAAAAAGAAAAAATCAGCCGCAGCTCGCCGCTCCCGAAGTTAAAAAGGAAGTTAAACCGAAACAGAACGTGCTCTTGGAACTTGAGCCCCTCGTCGTCACCGCTCCGCGTTTAAAAATCCCGCAATTTGAGCCGGTGGACCCCCGTGTTAATTTTAAACTCTTAAAAATTTTACGGAATAAATCTGAAATCCGCGTTTCGGCAGAAGACGCGGCCCGCTCGATCACCTATCAGGACCTGGACAAACTTCGGACACCTAATGGAACTCTTCTCAAAACACGATATACGGTTCTCGGCTATCTGCTGACGGAAGGACTTGCCGGAAGCAAAGAATTTGAAATTCAGGATGCGATGATCGCTATTGCTCGCGAAAGCAAGGACGCGAACGTTCGGTCGTTCGCCTTAACTGCTCTGGGTTATTGCCGTGAGAGAAACCATCTCTATCTTTTTCAGGAGGCGCTCCGGAGCGATAACCCGGCCGACCGGTTTGCGGCAACGGAGGCCTTGATGATCTGGGGTTATCCCGAGGCAATTTCAGTGTTGAGTGGAGTGACCAAGTTAGATAAATCTCCGGTCATCCGAGCTTACGCCGCTCAAGCGGTACTCCGTTTAGGGGACCCCATTGGGCACGACTTTTTAATTCCGCTTCTCGATGACCGGGATTGGGTGGCGCGCGCCATGGCCATGCGCTATTTAGGCGAGTTGGGCACGGGTGAAGATTACACGAAGATGCTCGGGTATTTGACGTCGGACCAAAAACCAGTTGTTCAGGCCGAGATGTGCTCCGCGCTACTGCGGCTCTATTCGAAAAAATACGAAGAGCAGAAAAAGGAAGAAAAACGATGATCGGACTTTTGCGGGCGCTTTCTCTAGCCGGGGGCGAATGGGTAATTTATATTCTGATCGCCGCGTCTATCCTCGCCGTCGGGATCATGATTGAGC
>JANLTE010000341.1:0-5489 GCA_031362785.1 Elusimicrobiota bacterium | reverse complement strand
CGCTTTTCTTTTTGCCGCTTTTCTGGCTGGTGCGCAAAGTCGCGCCGCTGCTTCCCGATCCGAAACAGACCGCCATCACGCAGGAAATGGTGCAGAACATGGCGATTTCCGTTATCGGCCAGGATCGGCATCTATTAAATTTGATCAGCTTCGCTTTTTTGGGCCTGTGGGCTTACGCAATTACCCAGGCCTATTTTAAAGCCAAGGAGCTCAACGACGCGGAAAACGAGCCGGACTCGCCCGAATCAAATTCGGACGAAGGGGACAACGATAATCCAGCCAATTAGTCGTTCGGGTCCGGTTTTAAGCCGCGAGGAATTGCGGGAGCTGGATCAAAGAGCGGTCAACGAATTTGGAATATCCATCGAAACCTTGATGGATAACGCGGGGATCGCGGTCGCGGATGAAGCGCTCCGATTTTTGGAATCGAACGGCCCGCCAAAACCCTGGGAAATATTGGTACTATGCGGCAGCGGGAACAATGCGGGAGACGGGCTGGCCGCCGCCTTGTCCTTGAGCCAGGCAAATGTTCATGTTCGAGTGACGTTTTTGAAGCCCATCAACAAGTTAAGCGGCGCAGCGCTGATTCTTTTTCAAAAACTGCTAAAGACTGAGACGCCCTGCGATGAAGCTCTGGACGGAAGTTTGAACCTGAACCGGAATTACGACGTAATCATCGACGCAATTTTAGGGACCGGATTTGAAGGGAATGTTGTGGGACTTCTGGCCCAAGCGATCGAAGCGGTCAACCGATCGGGGTTTCCCGTTTTAGCGGTCGACCTGCCCTCAGGAATGAATTGCGACACGGGCACGGTTGGTGGCGCCTGCATTGAGGCAAAAAAAACCGTTACGCTGGTCGCGATGAAAAAAGGGTTTTTAAATCCGGAAGCGCTAAAATGGACCGGGGACATCGTGGTTCGCGACATTGGATTTCCTAAAGAAATTTTTATAACAAAGACTAAAGCGGGAGGATAAATTATGGTCACGGGAGTCGTATTAATTCGTTTGTCGGCGGGAAGAGAAAAGACAACGCTTGCGAAAATTAAGGACACCAAGGGAGTGTCGCACGTGTCGGGAGTATACGGACGCTGGGATTTGATTTGCGACATCGAAGCCGATGATTTGCCGTCCATGACAAACGTCGTGGTCAACAAGCTGCGCGCCATCCCCGGAGTGTCATCAACCGAAACATTAGTAACCACCGCCATCTAGGGCATCCGAATCCTAAAAAGAAATTTTCTTTGCCTGTTATTTCCCTTCGCGCTGATTGCCTGCCAGTCCGCGCCGCAAAAGGAAATAGCCTCAGAGTCTCGAGAACCAGCGATGGACGACTCCTTCATTGAAAGCTCCATCGGGGACGCGTCTTACCTCAACCCGGTACTGGCGTCCGACTCGGCATCGAGCAGCATCAACGGTCTCGTCTACAACGGGCTTATTAAGACCGGCCCAAACATTGAGCTGATCGGAGACTTGGCCGAGCGCTGGGACATTTCCAAAGACGGACTCGTCTTTACTTTCCATCTTAAAAAAAATGTCCGATGGCATGACGGGGAAGCTTTCACTTCCGAAGACGCGCTCTACACATACGAGCGGCTGATCGACCCCGCGGTTAAAACCCCCTACTCTTCAAACTTCGACAAAATTAAAAAGTTGGAAGCGCCTGATTCCTGGACCGTAAAAGTTTTTTACAAGGAACCGTACGTGCCGGCGCTGGAGGCCTGGGGCATGGGGATCGTAGCGAAACACGTTTTTGGCGGCGCGACCGGAAAAGCGTTCAACGAACATCCTGCCAATAAGAAACCGATCGGCACAGGGCCTTACCGTTTCAAAGAGTGGAAAACCGACGAAAAAATTGTGCTGGAAGCCAATTCCGACTATTTCGGGAACAAGATTCACATCGCGCGCTACATATTTCGCATCATCCCCGACAATTCCGTCGAATTTTTGGAGCTCCGGAATAAAAGCATTGATACCATGACCCTCACGCCAGATCAATACCGAGCCTACGACGAATTTTTTAAGGGATATAAAAAATTCCGCTTCCCAAGGGCTGCTTACACATTCTTAGGATTTAACCTCAAGCATCCGCTTTTTAAAGACAAGGCCGTGCGCGAGGCTTTGGCGCACGCCATCAACAAAGAACAGCTGGTGCAAGGGGTGGTCGCGGGCATGGGCCGCTCAGCGACGGGGCCCTTCCTTCCTCTCTCCTGGGCCTTCAATCCGGACACCAAAGATTTCGAATACAACCCGGAGCTTGCGCGAAAAATTTTAGCGGGGCAAGGGTGGAAAGATTCGAACAACGACGGCATAATAGATAATAACGGAAAGAATTTCGAGTTCACCTTGATCACCAACCAGGGCAATAAAATGCGCTCGCTGTCGGCCGAAATCATTCAGCAGCAGCTAAAACTTGTCGGCGTCAAAATGAACATCCGCATTATAGAGTGGTCGAGCTTCATTAAAAATTTTGTGGACAAACAAAATTTCGACGCCATCATTTTAGGGTGGACCCTCTCGCCCGATCCGGACGCCTACAGCATCTGGCACTCTTCTCAGAGAAATGAGGGGCAGTATAATTTCATCTCCTACGAAAACAAGGAAGTGGACCAGTTGCTTGAGTCGGGGCGTAAAGAATTTAACCCCAATCAAAGAAAAAAAATATATCAAAAAATTCATCAGCTGATTCACGATGACGTTCCTTACGTCTTTCTTTACTATCCCGATTTTCTGCCGGTCCTCCATGAACGCTTCGCGGGACCGGTTGTGGTTCCGGTTTCGAGCTTTGGGTTCGGTTGGAACTTCGACGAGTGGTATGTTCCGAAAAATAAAGTCCGGTATCCGGTGTTGAGCGCGCAATGATCTCTTACGTCGCTCGGCGGCTTTTGATGATGATCCCGCTCGTTTTAGGCATCACCGTCCTGACGTTTTTGGTGATGCAGCTGGCCCCGGGCCGCCCCACCGACGTCCTCACCGACTTGAACGTCAAAATGTCATCTGAAGCGAAACAAAAACTGATACAGATCTACGGGCTGGACCAGCCCTGGCACATCCAATATTGGCACTGGGTTAAGCGGGTGGCAAAACTGGATTTCGGGACCTCGTTTAAAGACGACCGCCCCGTCATTCATAAAATCGCCGAGCGCCTGCCCGCGACCCTGCTGCTGAACTTTTTGTCGCTCGGATTTATTTTTATTTTCGCCCTGGCCATCGGAATTTATTCCGCAGTGCATCAAAACTCCGTTTTCGACCGATTATCCACGCTCTTCGTCTATATCGGATTTTCCGCGCCGACTTTCTGGATCGCGCTCCTGCTTATGATTCTGTTTGGCTTGAAATTGGGACTCCTCCCCATTTCGGGCTTGCGATCGCTCAATTTTGACGAGCTGAATACGGTTCAAAAAATTCTGGACCTCGCTAAACATTTAACTCTGCCGGTGCTGGTCACGGCGATGACGAGTCTCGCTTCGCTTTCACGATACAGCCGCTCCGCCATGCTCGAAGTCATCCGCCAGGACTACATCCGCACCGCCCGGGCCAAGGGGCTGGACGAACAAACCGTCATCTTTAAACACGCGTTCAGGAACGCGCTCATCCCCATCATCACGCTTATGGGTTTAATGCTGCCCGACCTGATCGGCGGCGGATTTATTTTCGAAACGATATTCGCATACCCCGGCATGGGACGGCTGGGCTACGACGCCATCATGGCGCGGGACTATCCCATGTTGATGGGCATCGGGACCATCGTGGCCTTTTTAACTTTGATCGGAAATCTGCTGGCGGATGTTTTCTACGCGCTGGCCGACCCGCGCATCCGCTACCAATGATCCGTTTTTATTGGGACCGGATCCGCCGCAACAAGCTGGCTTTAACCGGAATTATTTTAGTTTTAGCGCTCGCAGTCATCGCGCTGACCGGACCTTTGGTTTCGCGCGCGGCCGATCAACAAAATCTCCTGGAGCGATTAACTCCGCCTTCAGCCCGCCACTGGTTCGGCACCGACGATCTCGGACGGGATATATTTTCACGGTTACTACTGGGGACCAAAATATCTCTCACGGTTGGGTTCGTCGCGGTTTTTATCTCCTGCTTTTTTGGGACGCTCGTCGGCATCGTCTCGGGTTATTTCGGCAAATGGGTTGATGCGGCGCTCATGCGGGCGGTGGACATCCTCCTTTGCTTCCCGACCTTCTTCCTTATATTAATGGTGATCGCGTTTTTGGAACCGAGCATCGTCAATGTCATGATCGTGATCGGCCTGACTTCGTGGACGGGCCTGGCGCGACTGGTGCGAGCCGAGACGCTCCTGATCCGCGAACGCGAATTCGTGCTCGCCGCGCGGTCCATGGGACTTTCGACGCCCCGGATTTTAGGGTTCCACATTTTGCCTAACGTGATCGCGCCGATTTTGGTAACTGCCACGCTGGGAGTCGGCAACGCGATTTTAATGGAGTCCGCGCTTTCATTTTTAGGCCTTGGAGTTCAGCCGCCGACGCCTTCATGGGGAAACATGCTCATCGCGGGTAAAGACTATATTTATTTCGCCTGGTGGCTTTCACTTTTCCCGGGCCTTGCGATTTTGCTGACGGTGCTCGCGTTTAACTTGCTTGGCGAAGGGATGAGGGACGTCTTCGACCCGCGCAACTGACATGCTCCTCGAAATTAAAAACCTTTCGGTCGAATATCGCAAAGCGGAAAAAGTGATTCCCGCGCTGCGAAACGTTTCACTTTTCGTGGAGAAAGGAGAGATGGTGGGATTGATCGGCGAATCGGGTTGCGGAAAATCGACGCTCGCTTTGGCTCTGCTGGACCTCATCGCTCCCAGCGAAGGAAAAATTTTAAGCGGCGATATTTTATTGGACGGCAACGATCTGCGCGCGAAATCCAAGGACCAGATGCGCCAAGTTCGAGGGCGCGATGTCGGGATTATTTTTCAAGACCCCTTCACTTCGCTGAACCCCGTGTTAAAAATCCGCGAGCAATTGAGCGAAGCTTACTTTGCGCATCAACCCAATGCGGAACGGAGCGCGGCGGAAGCGGAACTGCGCGCGGCTCTCGCGCGCGTGAAACTGAGCGACGCCGAGCGCATTTTGAACTCTTATCCGCATCAAATTTCAGGCGGGCAGCGGCAGCGGGTCTTGATCGCGATGGCCATGCTGCACCACCCCAAATTGCTCATCGCCGACGAGCCTACGACCGCGCTGGACGTCACGGTGCAAAAGGAAATTTTAGACCTGCTGGCGTCGCTTCAAAAAGAATTTAACATGACGGTGCTTTTAATCACGCATCACCTGGGGATCGTGGCGAACTATACCCAGAAACTTTGCGTGCTCTACGCCGGAGAGGTGGTGGAGGAAGGAAGGACTCGCGCGGTCATCCAAAACCCGCAACACCCTTATACGCGAGCGCTGCTTGAATCGGTGCCCGAATCCCCGTTCGCTAAAACTTCCGAAGCGCGCAAGTCGCGGCTCAGCACGATTATGGGTGCG
>JANLTE010000310.1:0-3276 GCA_031362785.1 Elusimicrobiota bacterium | reverse complement strand
TCCGCGCACGACGTGCGCGGAAATTCCGGTCGTCGTTCCTTCCGTCGCGTCCACCGAAACCGTGAAGGCGGCTTCGCGCGTTTTATCGGGCCGCTCTACCATGGGGTGGATGTTGAGCGCGTCCAGCCGCTCGCCCATCATGGGCACGCAGATGAGCCCCCGGCCGTGCATCGCCATGAAATTGACCGCTTTAGGCGTCGCCTTTTCCGCCGCCACATAGAGATCTCCCTCGTTTTCGCGTCCCGGATCGTCCACGATCACCAGCATTTTGCCGCGTTTGATGTCGCCCAGCGCTTCCTTGATTGAAGAAAAAATCATTCGTTCCCTTTCTTTATTATTTCCTGCCAATTTAATTCCACTTTCTGATACAGTCCGCTCGGGTCCTTTAGGACGTCTCGGTAAATGCGGGTTTGCTGAGCGATGATTTTCGCGACCAGGTCCGCCTCTAAATTCACCGCGTCGCCAACCTTTATGTTTTTAAAGCTCGTTTGCTTCTCCGTGAATGTTAAAATCGACACCGAAAAAGAATTTTCTGTGACGCCGGCGACGGTCAGAGAGACGCCGCAAACCGCGATGGATCCTTTCTGAATGATAAAGGGCTCGAGGTGTCCGGGATAAGAGAAGTGGTAAAGCTTGGATCCCGCTTGCGGGGCAATCGATAAAATCTGGCCCTTGCCGTCCGCATGCCCCTGAACGATGTGCCCGCCCAGTCGGTCCGATAGTTTCATCGCCCGCTCCAGGTTAACCTCCGCGCCATTTTTGATGGATGCGAGCGTGGTTTTTTTCAGCGTTTCTTCTCCCGCGCTCACCGTAAAAGTCCCTGCGTTCTTTTTAAGCACCGTGAGGCAAACGCCTTCAACCGCAATGCTTTCGCCTGCTTTTATATTTTTAAAATTGGAGCGGATGGAAAACTCGCGCGCGCCGCCCTCTTCGCGGACCGCGCAAATTTTTCCGATAGTCTCGATGATTCCCGTAAACATTATTTTCTTGCCCGGATCAGAACGTCGGTTCCAATTATTTGTGTCTCAACCTTCGACAATTTTAAAGCGTCTTTCAATTGGGCGAAACCTTTTCCGCCGATCGCAGATTGGGCGGCGACTCCGCCGATCATTAACGGCGCCACGAAGAAGGCGCACTCGTCCACTTGGCGTGAATCGAGCGCCCACCCCAGCGTTTCGGCTCCCCCTTCGATCAGGAGTCTGGAAACCCCCTTCCTGGCGAGCTCGGACAAAACAGCTTTGAAGTCTAAACGCCCGCTTCTGGCTTTCAAATAAATCCATTCGGAAGTTCCGCGGCTTTTCGCCTGGATGGAAGGGTTCCCGTGAAAAATCCAGGTCCGGGACGCGGAATTAAAAATTTTAGATCTGGCCGGAAGCGATCCTGAAGCGCTGACGACGACCCGCGCGGGGTTTCTTCCCTGCCCGTGGCTCGTGAGCGATGGGTTATCTTTTCGAACCGTTTCTGCTCCGATCAGGATGGCATCGACTTCCGCGCGCAGCTTATGAGAAATATCCCTAGCCGATATTCCCGTGATCCATTTCGAGTCCCCTTCGCGCGTGGCGGTTTTTCCGTCCAGTGACATGGCCGCTTTCAAAAGGACGTAAGGTTTTTTTTCAGTGATAAATTTGATGTAGGACCGGTTGAGCTCGCGGGCTTGGGGTTCCCCAATGCCTTGGAGGACCTGAACTCCCGCTTTTTTTAAATGGCCGAACCCTTTTCCGCTCACGAGCGGGTTGGGGTCTGCCATGGAAGAGACCACTCTGCTGATTCCGGCCTGAACGATAGAATTTGCGCAGGGCGGCGTTTTTCCCCAATGAGAACAGGGTTCTAAATTACTGTAGAGCGTCGCTCCCCGGACGTTTCTCGCGAGCTTGAGCGCGTTGATCTCGGCGTGGGGCCCGCCGAACTTTTCGTGAAATCCTTCCGCGATCGCGCGGCCGTTGCGGACGATGACGCAGCCGACCATCGGGTTGGGGCTGGCGCCGGAAATCCCTTTAAGCGCTAATTGAAAAGTGCGCTCGATCCACTTGGAATCTTCGCCGCGCGCGAAATTTTTCGCAGGCATCGTTCGTTAACCCGAGCAAGGGATCGCCTCACTTGCCGGATTTTTCCCCCTTGGCGGGCGCCGGCGGCGCCGGTTTGGCGGGAGTGGCGGCTGCTATTTCAATCGGGATCAGAGCGATCTCAATGCGGCGGTTTTTCGAGCGTCCTTCCGCCGATGAATTATCGGCTACGGGGCGAAACTGGCTGTACCCGGCCGCGCTTAAAATTTGCGGATCGATTTCTCCGACGTCTTGCAAGTATCTTGCCACGGCGGTCGCCCGCGCGGTCGAGAGTTCCCAGTTGGACGCGAACTTATCCTTCAGCACCCCGCCGATGGGAATGTTATCGGTATGCCCTTCGATTCGGATCTGTTTATTCTTGACGGTCTTTAAAATCTTCGCCACTTTCTTCAAAACCTGTTTTCCCTGCTCGTTGAGTTCCGATTCGCCGGAGTTAAAAACCACTTTGTCGACCAGAGTTACGGAAAGTTTGTCCTGTAGCCGCGTGATTTGTATGGAGCCTTGTTCAATTTCTTTCTGCATGTCTCCCATCAGGTTGTCGTAGGTGGACTTGAGCCGGTCGATCTCGACCGCCTTTTCCTTTTCAAGCTCTTCTTTTTGGCGCAGGATGTCGGCAAGTTTTTTCTGCGACTGATCTTTGCTCAACTCCATGTCGGTTAAAAGCTGATCGCTTTTGGCTTGGAGCCCCGAGATCTTTTCATCGAGCGATTTAATCTTGTCCTCGGCTGACTGGCGTTCCATCGAACATTGTTTTTTGAGCGCTTCGAGTTCCGCCACCTTGGCGGCATACTCTTTTTTGGGAATCCTCCCCATAGCGCGAACTCCCTGCGGTGCGGCAAAAATTAAAAGAGCGATCATCCAAATGTATTTTTTCATGCGTCCTCCGTGATTTTTGTTTTATCTTCCGTAACTTAAGCGTTCGATTAAATAAAGCGGGAGCGTGAACTGTTTCATTTTGTCCTGGACCGCGCGGATGTCGTATTCGCAGCGGTAGACCGTGACTTCATTCGTTTCGGTGTCGAAGATCGCGCCGGCGGCGCGCGGGTCGCCGTCCCTTGGCTGGCCGACCGATCCGGGGTTAACGATGGTTTTCCCCTGTGGGTCGATGGCGTAGGCCTCGCCGTGTTGCAGCGGTTTGTGCTGTATCATTCCAAGGGAGTCGCAGTAAAAAACGGAAGGGACGTGCGTGTGGCTCACGAAACAAACGGGCGTC
>JANLTE010000307.1:0-5319 GCA_031362785.1 Elusimicrobiota bacterium | reverse complement strand
ACAGACTTTTACTGTCCTTATTGACTGACGACCAGAAACCAGGCATCATCACATTTTTACTCCCCTCTTCATCGTCGCGGCTCCCATAATAAAGCGGAAACAAGACTAGCAGGCTGTTCGAGTCCTTGCGCGAGCGCCAATAGAGCGGAAAGATAATATTCCGGTTCAAATCATCGGCCGTCTCGCACCAAAAAAGCGGCAAGAGGGTCCAGGAATGGTCTTCATGATAACCGTGCCAGTAGAGCGGGACGATAAAAGTTTTCCCCTTCTTTTTTTCCGCATTTTGGTTTGCATAATACATCAGGAGCCAGGTTACGCGGTAAGTTTCCTTGGAAGTATCGGGATCCTGCTCCTTGCGGTGGTAGTAAAGCGGGAATACCCAATCGCGATGATACGCCGCAGTTTCCTTCCAATAATAAGGAAAGAACGCTCCCGCGATTTTGCGGTCTCTGGGGTTTTGTAAATTCTCCGCTTCATATTTCCAAAGAGGAAAAGGCACCGTCGGCATGGCAAAACTTTTTCTGCGGGCGCTCCGCTCGTATCCAAAAAGAGGGTCGAAACGGTTGACGAGACTATCCTTGTCGCGCGCGTAGGAGCCCATCAACAAATATCGGCTCTTGATCGAAGGGCTTCCGTCCTTGTCTTTTTCTCTTTGGATCCGCCCGAGCATGGGCAGGAGCCACAAGTCGCTGCCGCGCTCCAACCGGCGGTATAAATAGAGCGGAACGACTCGATGGGAGTCGGCCAGAAACGGTTTCTCGGCAGTCGGCGTCGATTGTAGAATTTCAGCGTCCAACGGATCTTTCGGCTCGTTAGGCGAATCGACGGGAGTGAAAGTCGCGCTCGAGTACGCGATCAATTTCGTCGCGGCCCAGAGCGGGAAAAATCCGGTTTCGTTGAGGCGCTGTCCCGTGAAACGATATCCTAAAAGCGCAGTCTTTATTTTCCATGTTGGGCGTTTAAATTCGGAATAAAGCGGGAAGAAGATAGAATACTGCGTTTTACCTATGTCATCCCAAAAATAAGGAAAGACCGCCCCTTCGGTTAGGGTGCCGTTGCGCAGGTAATAGAATCCGGGCAAAAAGAAACTGGACCCTTTTTGCGTTGAAGATTTTCGGTAAAAGGGAAGCAGCGTGATCGTGTCCTTGCCCGACCGGCGAGTTTTCCAAAATATAAAAAGAAAGCTGACCGAATCTTTTTCAGGGGACCGGCGGGTGTAAATGGGGAACACGAAGCGAATCCGATCAGACGCTCTCTGGCGGTTAAAGTAGAGCGGAAATATGACGGACAGTTCCTCCTCGGAATTTTTCCAGAATCCCGCCAAAGGCAGTATTACAGTCGAGCGCTCCGCTTCCGACCTGAAATCCCAGACCAAGGGAAAGACCACCCTGTCCGAATCGATGGTCTGGCCCGCAACATCCCGAACGGTCTTCCAATAATAATTCAGAAAAAATCCCCGCGAATGTTCAGGGTCCTGGTCGCTGAAAAAAAGCGCCGTTAAAAACCGCGTTCGGTCCGAATCGCGGCGGTAAGAGTAAAGCGGGAAAATTCCGTTTCGGCTATGCTCCGCCTTTTGGTCTTTCTCTATGAAGAACAGCCAGGACTTAAAGGAGTAGGAATCCGGATCCTCCCGATAATAGAAGAGCGGCAGAAATATTTCGGTTTTCCCGCCCCAGGGGTCGCGCTTAAAGAAGTTCAGCCCTGTATGGCCGTAGCGGGTCCCGTCCGAGTCTTTAAACCGGCTCATGACGGGCGTGATCCATTTTTCAGACCCTTCCGGATTGCGCGATCCAAAAAAAAGCGGCAACAGCACGTCCCAACGGCTCTGCGTCAGAGTGGTCGAGCTTTTTTCATCCTCGTAATATCGCGTTCGGCCCCAGTAAACCGGGAATAAACTCCGCAGGGAAGACGATTTGGAACGCAAGCGGAACCAGGGAACCGCCACTTCAACATCCTTGATATTCCCCTCGTCTTTTTTTGCAAACCTCCAGTAGACTGGAAAAACAACCTGTGCCCTCGAGTCTTCGGTATTTCTCCAATAGTAAGGAATGCCAAAACCCTGGGAAATTTTCGCGTCTTTGTAGGACCAAAAGAAGGGCGAATAAAAAGTTCGGGCGCTTTGAGTTTTAAACCGGAGATAAAAGGGCACGAACAGGTCCAAACTTCTCGACAGAGATCCTGTTTTTTGATAATGCCAGTAGAGCGGCACGAAGGTCCACGAATCACGGTCCTGATTTTTGTTCCTTAAATAAAGCGGCGAAATGGACAGCCGGCTTTGTCCGGACTTCAAATCAAAGAAAATCGGGAATAAAAACCGGGTCTCGGCTTTCAGCGATTTTGAATAATAATACGGTCCCCAAAGCGTTTGTTTTCCTTGGGAATCCCGTTGGCTGAAATGAAACGGCAGAAAAATGCGGAGGTTTTCATCCGGCGTTCGGGAGTTGTAATAGAACGGCGCCAGAAGCTGGAACTTTTGTTTTGGATCCTCGGCGTTCCAATAGAGCAGGAGCGCCATCAAGAAACTGCTATTTTTTTCCGGGTAAGTTTCGTACCAGAAAAACGGAGGCACCCGCACCGCCACGGGTTCGGAAGCCCGCGCTGGTTTCACCGAGGTGAACAAGAGGCAGAAAAACGAAAGAAGTAAGCTTTTTTTGATCAGACTTTGCCCTTGAATATGGTTAGCAAAATTGAAAAGACGGAAAACACGAGAGTGACCAGGTAAATTCCAAGGACGGTTTCCCTGTGAGTCCAGCCGTGGCGCAAAAGCTGATGGTGCAAATGGTCCGAGTCGGGGGCGAAGATTTCCTTGCCGTTCCGCCAGCGGCGGACAATGGAGACCCCGACATCCAGGATGGGAAGGGCGATCACGACGATCGGAATGATCAGGGAAAAAAACGCGGTGGTTTTTAAAGTACCGGTTACGGTAATCGTTCCGAGCATGAACCCCAAAAAAAGCGAGCCGCCATCGCCCATGAAAACTTTTGCCGGATAGAAATTAAACCATAGAAATCCGATGCAGCTGCCGCAGAGCGCTGCCGACAAAACTCCCGAGAGCTTCAGCTGCTTTGCAAACACCGCGATCTGGGATTGCCCCTGTAGCACCGCAACTATCAGAAAAGTACCCGCGGCGATCGCGCAAATCCCCGCGGCCAGACCGTCTAAACCGTCTACCAGGTTCACCGTGTTCATGAATCCCGTCAGCCAAAGCACGGTAATTGCTTGGCTCGCGATCAACGGAAACCCGGTGTAGTGTTCGCTAAACGGCAGCGTGATTCCCGACAGCCGCACTCCGTAATCCATGGCAACATAGCTCGCAATGATTTGAAGAGGCAACTTCACTTTGGCTGAAATCGGATTTTTGTCGTCGCGCATTCCCAGTACGAGCACAAAGATGGACCCCAACAGGATGCCCCAAAACTGCTCCATAAGGGAAATGATCTTACCGTTGGAAATTCTATATTTGTACGCCAGGAGCTGTTCGAAACGAGGAAAGAAGAAATAACATATCGCGATACTGATTAAAAACGAGAGCGCAATACCCATGCCGCCCCAGCGCGGAACAGCCACGGTGTGAACTTTGCGCGAATCAGGTTGATCCATCACACCAAATTTTTTGGCGAGCGAAATAGATAAAGGAATGAATATAAAACTTGCTGCCAGGGATAGAAAAAATGCAGTAAGGTAAATCTGAATCATGCGGCGGTTAAAGATGTTTTTTGCATTTGTTTTTCTAAAAGCGTCGTCGCCTCCTTATGCTCAGCGGAAGCGAGGCCACCTTTAGAGGGTCGCCCGGCGGGCTCGCTCCGGCATTGCGCGCGGCGCGCATATCACCGGCGCAATGACGCTTTTAGAAAACCGAATGCATAAAAAAATCATTTTGTGCCGAACAGTCGGTCTCCCGCATCACCCAAGCCAGGCACAATGTAGCCGTGGGAATTTAATTTTTGATCGATGCCAGCGGTGTAAATCTTGGTGTCAGGATGGGATTTATGAACGGTTTTGATTCCTTCAGGGGCGGAGATAAGAGACATGAGTACCATTTTTTTGACTCCCGCTTCTTTAAGGATGTGGATGGCCTTAACGGCGCTGTGGCCAGTGGCGAGCATGGGATCAACGAGAATTACGAAACGCTGAGCGATGTCGGCGGGGAGTTTTTGATAATACTGAACGGCTTCCAATGTGCGCGGGTCGCGGTAGAGGCCAATATGTCCGACCTTCGCGACGGGAACCAACTTCAAAATTCCGCCGATCATCCCAAGGCCCGCGCGCAAAATGGCGACGACGGCCAGTTTGCGCCCCGAAATGACTTTCCCTTCGCATTTGGCTACGGGCGTCTGGACGCTTCGTTTTTCAAGCGGAAGATCGCGGGTGATTTCAAACGCCATGAGGGTTGAAATTTCGTCCAGCAAATCGCGAAAGTCCTTGGACGAAGTGCTCTTCTCCCGCATCCAGGTAAGTTTATGTTGGATGAGCGGGTGGTTAACGACCTGAAGGCGGTTCATTAATTCTTGTGGGTTGTCAGCGGAAACTTTTTACAAAAAGCCGCGACCTCTTTTGAGATCTTGGCGAGCTGTTTTTCGTCCGTCTTGCTCATGATCGCGCGGTCAATCCAATCGGCGATTTTTTGCATTTCTTTTTCCTTCATGCCGCGCGTGGTGATGGCGGGCGTGCCGATGCGAATGCCCGAAGCGACAAACGGTTTTTGAGGGTCGTACGGGATGGTGTTTTTGTTAACGGTGATGCCAGCTTTATCCAGAGACTCTTCGGCTTCTTTCCCCGTTAAATTCTTCGGTTGAAGGTCAACGAGGAACAAGTGACAGTCGGTGCCGCCCGTCACGATGCGAAAACCTTTTCTCTCAAGCGCCGCCGCCAAAGATTGAGCATTTTTTATGACCTGCTCCTGATACTTTTTGAACGCCGGCTTGGCGGCCTCGCCGAGCGCCACCGCTTTGGCCGCGATCACATGCATGAGCGGCCCTCCTTGAGTCCCGGGAAACACGAGCTTATCGAGCGCTTGAGCGTACTGCGATTTGCACATGATGATTCCGCCGCGAGGGCCCCGCAGCGTCTTATGGGTGGTGGTCGTTACAAAATCAGCGTAGGGCAATGGCGACGGATAGACGCCCGCGCCGATCAACCCTGCGTAGTGAGCAATGTCCGCCATGTAGATCGCGCCCACTTTATTGCAGATCTCCCGGAAGCGTTTCCAATCGAACCGGCGGGAGTAGGCCGACGCTCCGACGCAAATTAACTTGGGCTTGTGCTCCATGGCCAAGCGCTCAGCTTCGTCGTAATCCACGAGTTCGTTGTCTTTTCGCA
>JANLTE010000301.1:0-2248 GCA_031362785.1 Elusimicrobiota bacterium | reverse complement strand
CTGGAACTGAATTAGGCTTGAGTTTTAGGGGGGGTAAAAATTTTATGAACGAGCAGAGAAGGAATCAAAACTTGAACTGCGGTAAAAGTAGATTCTTGCATTGGGCTTTCTGAAGCTAGTTTGACGGCGCTTCCTGGATAAAGGTGAAATTGACAGGTTCCCGTATGACAGACAGCTGTGCAGGCTTGCGTAACATCTTTGTGGCACGGCGATATCGCGTCTACAAAGCTGTCTAATGTAAACCCAAGAATTACTAAAATGAACGCTGTTCGCAACAGCTTATTAACTTTCTTCATGCCCGTTAAATTTAGCATCTAATCTTGATAAGGTCAATGCGTCCTATCCCCTTGGGAGCCCCACCTTTGCCAAACGAAGTGCCCGCCGCCAATTTCACACATTCCAGCAATAATAAAATAGAGCAGCGATTTTGCAGTTTCCATAGGATCCGATTATATCAATTGGTTTTGAATTTAATAAAAATGATGGGAAGATCGGTTAGCGGACATCGGTTCCTAAAGTATAACAGGGTTGAGCGCCGGCGGGATAACGGTTGGCGTCGAGAAGTCCTTGGAATGGGAATTGACCGTTCCGTTGATTGTTTTGCCAATAATTAATGAATGCGTTGGAAGCGCGGATGGAATTGAATCGGTCTAAAAAAGCGGCTTTTTCGGATGCTTCCAGTTGATCGACCCAGCAGACGCGGTTTTCTCGGGTCGAAAAACTATCAAACGCGTAAGCAAGTTCTAAATGGTGGCCCACCCCGGCGTTCCTTCCGATCACCTGACCTCTCTTCACGCGGCTGTTTAACCCGACCCCCTGTTCAAGTTCCACGGATTCGTAAAAAAACACCCAGCCGGATTTAGCGTCAGGATCACCGCCGATATAAAGTGTAATTTTAGATCCCGGCAAAATTCCGCCTCCTCCGGGGTTCTCTTCCTGGGGCGCCCAGAGGTTGACGATAACGCCGTCCGCAACGGCATAAATGGGATCTCCGGAACCTATGGAGAGATCAATTCCGGGATGACCGCCGCCCATGTCCAAAGACCATCGGATCACGCCGAAGGGATCGATCGGGCTGGACGAAATTTTAACGATTGGTACGGGCATGGTTAAGTTGGTCGGCGGCCGGCTGGGATTGTCGGCACGATCCGCAATGGCTGCGAACTTTTTTGCGCCCGCATTTGCCGTCCCAAAATGGAACCCTGCTTCGCAATAGTTGCCGGTCAACAGGCAGGCCAAAACAATCAGAGTGAATGGAGCCGCTTTCATTAGAAAATATAAAAATTAAGAAAGCTGTTCAGAATGAACTCAAGTCCGGACTCAGAACCGCCGTATTGGTTTTGCGTGATCTTAATGTAATAGGGCCCCAAATCAAATCCAATCGAGAGCCTTGGTAAAATATAATATTCCATTCCGCCAAATCCGCCGGCGCCCAGCCCGAAAGAGCTCTTAAAATGATCGCTCTTTGCCGAAAGGTAAGACGCGTCCGCTCCGGCATACCATTGCAATCTCTTGTCCAGTCTGAAGTGGCGATAGGCTCGTAAGCCCATGGCGGTGGAATGAACGTCGCCGTCATTCGAACTTGCTTTCCCAATGAGATAATGGCCTTCCAATGACCAGTGCTTCTTAAATCCGTACCGAATGAGCCCACCCGTATATGCAAATCCGATTCCGAGTTTTCGCTTGCCTTCAAATGTTTCGGGATTGGCGGTATCAGCCCAAATGGGAAAAGCACAAAGAAAGAAAAATGATATCAGAATCAACGGTCTAGACATTGATCGAAGCGTCTCCCATTGCAGTAACTTATAGCAAATTGGAATATCACCATCAATGAACGTTAACCCAATTTTCCAGACGCTATCAAAAGTGGTAGAATGGCCGACGATGAACTGCTATCGATATAGAGCGCCTGAAGAGGTGAATTGAAATGGAAAATTGGATGGTCTGGCTGATTGCCGCGGTGGTTCTTTTCATCGTGGAGATGGTCACTCCCGGCGCATTCTTCTTTGCTTGTTTAGGAATGGGGGCGCTTCTGACTTCACTCGTCGTTTACCTTAAGGCGCCTCAGTGGGTTTTGTGGCTTACTTTTTTTGGTTCTTCCGTGTTGTTCGTTTTGATCGCCAGACCCATTGCTAAAAAATTGATGAAGGGCGAATCCAGGCCGTCTAATATCGATGAGCTGGTGGGGAAAGAAGCGATAGTCATTGAACCGATTGTGCCTCATGGAAGTGGACAGGTTAAAGTGAAA
>JANLTE010000265.1:0-1730 GCA_031362785.1 Elusimicrobiota bacterium | reverse complement strand
GGTGGCTGGCAAGACTGGCACCACTCAGTCAAATGCAGATGGTTGGTTTATGGCGATTACTCCTAAACTTGTCATGGGGGCCTGGGTTGGAGCAGACGACCCACGAATACGATTTCGCAGCACAGAACTGGGGCAGGGATCCAGCACAGCCTTACCAATTACTGCCTATTTCTTGAATCTCGTCAATGGTGACTCAAAATTCAAGATGATAACACAAGCAAAATTTCAACCCTTGTCAGAGGACCTTCAGCAGGAACTCGATTGCGATTTGTATGAATTGAATGACAGTCTTGAGGTCAAGATAAAACAATTGATTTTTCAGAGAGACTCAATCATTCAGGGCGACACAGCGGCCACGGCGCCACCGGTGAGTTTCTTGCAGATGCTCTACGAAAGAAAAATGAAGATACTCAAGACCATTCAACAAATGGACTCAACTCGCTTGTTGGAAGTAGAAGTGATTGAGGGAGAAATCGATCATGAGAATTAACCGCGGAGACCGTGAGAACGCATTATTTTTTTATTGCTGCCTAACTCTTTATCCTCCGCGCCTCCGGGTACAACTTTATTTTCCTGCGTCTGTGAGGGTCTCCACCTTTGATTTACCATTCACAGTTATAGTCAAAGTGTTATCACAGGAACCATCGCCATAATCAATTGTAATCACCTTGCCATCTACGGTCAGCGTCTTGATTCCCTTCACGGGAATAAATACTTTGTTATTGATCTCGCAGGCTCTCGAATGAATGAGACTGCTGGTGATTTTCATTTCATAACTCTTACCGTTTTTATGAACGCCAACCGAATTACCATCTGTCACCCACTTGTCATTTAATGAGTTGTCGGATCGTTGCCATTCACGAATCATAGACTGCTCGCGGGTAGCCTGTCTGCCATCGGGAAAGATCATACTACCCGAAACAATAATTTGAAATTTGGGATAGTCTTGTTGCGATGGTGAAATATTTGTGATAGTCAGGGTGCCTTCTACTTTTGCATCATTCTTATAAAAATCCTGGACAGTAACTTTCATGATAGATCCAGGGAGAAATCTCTTGCCTGTATAATTAACTATGATTATCCCTTTCCGGGTCTTCCCCCGCGCATCCGTGCAGCCTGTTCCAAAGTCAATGGTGATTTTACCAACAGGCTTTTCCGCGGTACTGTTCGGATCTTTATAATGTGTGACAACAGCACACTTAAACCGGTCGTCAATGTCTCCAAGACCCATTATCGTACGGCTAGACTCTCCGTACCTGCCGCCGGAGAGCGTTTCGGTTGTATTGTTTACTGCAACGGAAGAAATGTCTACCGTCTCACTTTGATAAGAATCTGAAACAGCCTCCGATTGAATGTGAGCTAAGATGGCATTCGTAAATTCATTTTGATGACATGAAACCAGGAGCAAAGCAATCGCGACCGATAGCCTAAGGCATCCTTTTGTAAACCAATTTCTTGTTTTCATGGGGAGCATTTCAAAAGGTGATCAAATAGGGGCTGATTTTAACGCAGGACGAATTTAAAAGCATTTAGCCAAAAACCCACTGAATGGGTGATCTTTTTGCCCCATTGAAGCTAGTATTGAGTGTTGTATTCTTCCTGACCTCCTCTTCAAATTATTGCCTTGGCTCACATAACCTTTGTAATTTGTAGGCTAACGGCGCAACAAATTGAAGTTTTTATTAATATTCATCTTATCGTTCGCACAGGCACTTGCAGGCAGCGAAACC
>JANLTE010000098.1:0-3109 GCA_031362785.1 Elusimicrobiota bacterium | reverse complement strand
TCCTCGCCTACAACTGTTCGCCGTCCTTTAACTGGAAGTTGAACCTGAGCCGTCCCCAAATCGCAAAATTTCAAAAGGAAATTGGTAGGATGGGATACAAGTTTCAGTTCGTAACTCTCGCCGGCTTCCATAACTTGAACGCGGGAATGTTTGAGCTTGCCATGGGTTACAAAAAAAGCGGCATGGCGGCCTATTCGAAATTCCAGGAAAAGGAATTTGACCTTGAGAGAAAACATGGGTTTACCGCGGTGAAACATCAAAGTTTCGTGGGAGCGGGCTATTTCGATGAGATTCAAAACATACTATCGGGAGGGCAGTCTTCCACCGCGGCTCTTAAAGGTTCAACCGAAGAAGATCAGTTCAAACCAAAAGCGTAGTGTCCCAAAAAATCCAGCCGTTTAATCCTCCGAAAAGAACATTGCTCGGCCCAGGACCGTCGAACGTGCACCCGCGCGTTTTAACGGCCATGGCTCGCCCGACCATCGGGCATTTGGACCCTGAATTTGTCCGAATGATGGACGAGCTGAAAATTCTCCTTCAATGCGCGTTCCAAACTCAAAACGAAATGACGATGGTTGTCTCAGGGCCCGGATCGGCCGGCATGGAAACCTGCTTCGTAAATTTGGTGGAGCCGGGCGAAAAAGTGATCGTGTGCCAGAACGGTGTTTTCGGCGGCCGCATGAAAGAAAACGTGGAGCGCGCGGGAGGCAAGTGTGTTTTACTGGAAGACGACTGGGGCCGCGCGGTGAGTCCGCAAAAGCTCGAAGACGCCCTTAAACTTCATTCTGACGCAAAACTCGTCGCGTTCGTGCATGCGGAAACTTCTACAGGTGCATTGAGCGACGCTAAAACGCTTGTGCAAATTGCCCATAGCGCCAATTGCCTCACGATCGTAGACGCGGTCACTTCTTTAGCGGGCGTTCCTCTCAGCCTCGATCAATGGCAAATCGATGCGGTGTATTCAGGCAGCCAGAAATGTCTGTCCTGCACGCCTGGGCTTTCTCCCATCAGTTTTAATGACCTCGCCATGCAGAAGATAAAGAACCGCAAAAGCAAAGTTCAAAGCTGGTTTTTGGATCTAACCCTGGTGACGGCGTATTGGAATTCGGGCGCGAAGCGGGCGTATCACCACACCGCGCCGATCAACGCGCTTTACGGCTTGCACGAAGCGCTCGTGATGCTGCAGGAAGAGGGCCTCGAAAATTCCTGGTCGCGGCACCGGAAAAACTATGAGTTCTTGAAAACAGAACTGGAGGCTTTCGGCCTTAAATTTTTCGTTCCGGAAAAAGAGCGGCTGCCGCAGTTGAACGCGGTTTCGATTCCCGCGGGAGCTGACGACGCGAAAGTGCGCGCGCGGCTCCTGAACGAGTTCGGCATCGAAATCGGCGCGGGGCTGGGAACTCTGGCCGGAAAGATCTGGCGCGTCGGGTTGATGGGGCATTCTTCGAATTCAGAGAACATTCAACTGCTCTCCAAAGCGCTCAAACAACTTCTTTAATAGATAAGCCAGCCTCGACAGAATTTTCTATCATTAAGCATGGCTCGAGAAATTAGGCCGTCGCTCCGCACCAACGTCAACCTTAAAGCCCAACTCATCGCGCGGCTGCGGTTCAGTCACGTCTTAACGCTTCCCGAACGCGAGTTTGCCCGGATGATCAGTGAGATCGAGAATGACGCGCTTTTCCAGAAGCTCCTCTATCCGAAGGATGCGGGCCCCAAAGCGGTGTTCAAGCGCCGCGTGCCCCACACGCGGCTGTCCCAAAGTTTTTACGAGGCGAGAGAGGAGATCAGTGCCGGGACCGAGGGCGTGGACGTTGAGAAGATATTGGCGCAACATAAAGGCATCGTGGGACTGATTCAAAAGATCGGCCGGGAAAACTTTGAGAAGCACTTTTTATACAAGGAAGGGACGGACTCTATCGCTGCGATCGCGGAATTCTGCGGGATCGGGGCGGATGAAGTGACCAAAATCCAGGCCGTCGTGACCGAGCTTTCCGTGCACTCCGAATTTTTTAACCCGACGACGATACCGGCGGAGGGGGGCCTGAGCTACACGCTCATCGCCAGGATCGAGGCGGACGACGACGGGCAGTTCTGGATATCGTTCACCGCGCCGCACCTGGCGGGCGGGCGCTACGTGATCAACCCGGAGCGGGTGGATGCGCTTAAAAAATATCTGAACTCCTCCGAAAAGAAAGCTGTCACCAACCTGATCCAGAAGCTGGAGCTCATCAATCTCCGGCAGGACACGCTGCAGAAAATGCTGCAGGAGATTTTAACGCGACAGAACGCCTACTTAAGATCAGGCGACGATAAGAAGCGCTTGCCTCTGTCCCAGCGTGAAATGGCGGCCTACCTGGGCGTCGCCCCTTCCACCATCTGCCGATCTCTTTATGGCAAGAGTGCGCTCGCGCCCTGGGGGAGGGAAATGCCGCTGAAAGATTTCTTCATGAACCGCAAATCCGCCGCCGAGGAATGGGTGCGGGAGATATTGGAAGAGATGTCCGATGAAAAAAAGAACAAACTGAGCGACAACGATTTGCGCGAAATCCTGCTGCAGCGGTTCCATTTCAAGGCCTCCCGCAGGTCCGTGAACCTGTACCGCCGGGCCGTGGAAAAAAGTGAAAAATAAATATCTCCTCCCGCTATTATATCGGGCCGAGCGCATCACCCAGATCACGCGGAGCCTGCTTTTTCGCGACCCTTCCCGCCGCCTGAAGTCCCGCGCAGACCCCGCTACATAAAATACATTTATTTCAGTTCGGTATGATTTTCATATTTTCATATCAGCCTGAAGTTTCCATCGGGCTAAACGCAAGAACGTTCGACCTTAAATTCTGAGGCCCTTCAAATGCGATGGATCCCCTGCCACCGCTGCGCCACTGTCGAGGCATCACCGGATATTTTTCCAAATTGTTACATATCATTAACATAAACTTTAAGACCATTTAGACCCCCTCCTGATATACTTTAATACGTCCTGAAACCCTTTAATTAAGGAAGCAAATGGAACAATCTCTGAAAAAATCGCTTCGGACATTCGCCCCCTGTTGTCTGTTCAACCTGGGTCGGAAGGGCGTCGCGATAACCCTTGTCCTGTCGATCCTGC
>JANLTE010000094.1:0-4948 GCA_031362785.1 Elusimicrobiota bacterium | reverse complement strand
GCCAAATTCCAGGTTGATATCCGCAAGCACGGTGAGCGATTCGGAACCGTTGACGAACTTTTTAGTGAGATTTTCCGCCTTGAGGAGCGTGGTCATTGTATTTTTACAAGGAGGGGCTTTAAAAATGAGTAAATTTTTTGAGCCAGGATAATCTGGCCGGACTCGTTCGGGTGAATGCCGTCGGCTAAATTCAGTTCCGGTTTCGCCGCGACGCGCTCCAGCAAAAACGGGTAAAACGAGAGCTGATGTTTCCTTGCGAGGCCCGGGAAAATGGCTTTAAATTTGTCTCGATAATCCGTTCCGTAATTGACCGGCAGCTGCATCCCCGCTAATATAACCAAAGCTCCCGACTTTTTGATCTTCGTAACGATGGATTCCAGGTT
Source organism: Elusimicrobiota bacterium (assembly GCA_031362785.1). Lineage (GTDB taxonomy): Bacteria > Elusimicrobiota > Elusimicrobia > 2-02-FULL-39-32 > 2-02-FULL-39-32 > JANLTE01. The sequence goes on along the minus strand of JANLTE010000094.1, from coordinate 4,565 downwards.
TTTGAGGGTCAGGTCCGGGTCAATGCCGCGCAAACCGTCGTTGGCTCCCAGAGCCACGAACACGATCGTTGGGCTTGATTTGAGAATCCAATTGACGCGCTTCGATCCGCCGCTCGTCGTGTCTCCCGAAATTCCGGCGTTGGTAACTTTCCAGTCTAGCCCGTCGCACTCCAGCGATTTCTGAATGAGCGAAGGATAGGCCTGATCTTCCGACAGGCCATACCCCGCGGTCAGGCTGTCGCCCAGAAACACGATGGTTTGAGTCTTCGCGCAAACGGCGGAGGCAAGGATAAACATGAAGAAAAAAATGGATAGAAATTTTGAGTATTTTGATTGAAAGGGCTTGAACCCTTCGCAGCGAAGTACCGGCAGAGCGGGATATTTTCGAAATTTCGAATTTTCCTTGGACAGATCGCAAAAATAATAACTCATTTTTTCGGCTGGAATTTTGCGCGCGTGAACGCAGACGGAGCAGAGCCCTGTTTCAGACAAGCTCATAACGCCATTCTTTTGAAGGTGCGATCAAAGTTTCAATGGGATACATAGAACTTAGGATCCGCCGATTATAGTAAAATACTGCGATGCCTAGCGTATTTTTCCACACCTTTGGGTGCCGCGTCAATCAATATGAGACCGAATCGCTGCGCGAAAAGCTTGGCAAGATCGGCTACAGCGTTTCGGACAATTATAAGAGTTCTGACCTTTGCGTGATTAACTCCTGCTCCGTGACCGCCGAAGCCGACCGCAAGTGCCGGCAGTTTGTCCGGCGGGTCCTGCGCGAGAACGCCCAAGCGCGCGTCCTGGTCACCGGCTGTTACGCGACGCGCGACCCCGACGAAGTCCGCCGCATTTCGCCCCGCATCGAAGTTTTCTCCAATCAGGATAAAGATCTCATCCCCGAAGCCGTTTCGGGCTGCGCCCTTTCGGCGAACGACAGCCCGCTCATAACTTTTTTTGCGGGACACACCCGCGCTTTCGTGAAAGTGCAAGACGGCTGCGACGCGGCCTGCACCTACTGCATCATCCCTAAAGTTCGGCCCGAAATGAAAAGCCGCTCCGTCTCCGAAATCCGGGCCGAAGTTTTGAACCTCTTGAATCATGGATATAAGGAAGTTGTGTTAACGGGCATCCGGCTCGGAAGCTACGGGTTGTCTTCCAGCGGAGGTCGCGTGGGAAAGGTTCGGGGCAACCTGGTCGATTTGCTCAAAGATTTAATCACGATCCCGAACGATTTTCGCATCCGCCTTTCTTCGCTTGAGATCACCGAAATCACCGATGAACTTTTGGATCTGGCCCAATCGACTGAAAAGATCTGTCCGAGCTTTCACCTGCCGCTCCAGTCCGGCGACGATGAAATTTTAAAACGCATGGGGCGCTGGTATGATTCAAAATATTATTCCATCCGCGTGCAAAAGGTGCGCGAAATCCTGCCTCAAGCGGGCATCACCGCGGACGTGATCGTGGGGTTCCCCGGCGAAACTGAAGCGCACTTCGAAAACTCTTATCGGTTTATTGAAACGCATTTAAACGGCCTTCATGTTTTTCCTTTTTCCGACCGCGCCGGCACGGCGGCCCCCAAGCTTTCGGGCCACCTTTCATGGAGCGTCGCGCAAACGCGCGTGGAAAAGCTTCTGGCTCTCGATAAAAAATTAAGAAAAGATTTTCAGAGCCGGTTTGAGGGAGAAGTAAGAAAGGTTTTGGTCGAAGCGGACGGCGGTTTCACCGACAACGGCATAAGGCTATTCTCATCGAACGGCAACAAAGAAGGCGAATTTATTTTTCTTAAAATCCCATTGTCGGCGGACCCATCGCATCCTCAGATGGCTCGTATTTCGTAGAGCGCAACTCTCCCCAACTCCGCTTTTATCACCGCGTATTTTTTCAACGTTTGATGCATGAGGTTTTCAACGGCCGCGTAATAAATCTGGTCGCCCTTATAGTTTCCTATAAACGGATTGAAAAGGATGTGAGTGAAGCCTGATTCGCGTAACTTCCGATGCAACTCCTCAGGATTCTTTATTTGGGCATACGAGAAAACACACGGATTCAGCGGGTCTCCCCAAACATAATCTCGGTCCAGATAATATCCTCGCACATCGCGAAAGAAAAGAACTTTTGAGTTTTTAGGGAGCGTCGCGTTAGTGAATTGGGTCACGGCGTAAACCGGACCCAGCGATCCGAACAAATAGCGGTCTTTGGCGCTCATTTCGGGGTTCAACTTTGATTTTAAATTGAAGAAAACAAACAGCTCGTTATTGACCGTCATTTCTTTGATCGGCCAAAAGCAGATTGCGGCGGCAATCACGAAATGTTTCGCGCCGCGTCCCGTAGGAGCGATCAAAATTTTAACCAGCCACCCAGCGACCAGCGCGGACATCACCGCGCTCGCGGGCATAAAATAACGCCAGTCCTGATAAATCCAAAACCAGATGACCAGGAATGTCACAATGATTCCAAGGGCTAACTTTTCCATCCTTCCCAAACTTTTTCGAACGCTTGAGTGAAGCGGAATCAGTAGAAAAGGCAGAGTTAAATACTGCGAAGCATAATGGAATAAGTCTCCCTTGAGAACCAGGAGCGCTGGAATCATTAGAAAATTGAAAATGGATTTAGGAACGCCTTCGGTAATGGACATCTTCATCCTCTTCCAGGATTCGAGGCCGATTTCCGTCGTTCCGAAAAGCTCGCTGAGGTAAGGCCAGACCGGGTTTCCGGTCCAGACCCAATTCTTGAGGTACCACGGCAATCCCGCGCAGGCGATTCCGATCAAATAGAGGCCGATCACTTTCCAATCGCGGGGTGGTTTTTTGAGGGACAAAACGAGGAGCGAAACGAAGATCGTGAGCGCGAGCCACGTCCCCGTTAACTTGGCGCTCATCGCAGCCCCAGTTAGAACTCCGCAGAGAAATCCCCACCGGCCTTCGATTTCGGACTCCCCGCTGCTTCGAAGGATCAAAAACGCGTCGATCGCAAGCAGGGAAATGAGCGTGACGTTTAGATCGGTCGCGGCGTTTCCGATCACGCGGCTAAAAACCGGCTGAGCCGCGTAAATGGCCGCGGCCAGAAGTCCAGCGAGCCTTAGCTGCGGTTCACGGAAAATTCTGCGAGACATCGCGGCTATCAAAAGAAGAACAAAAATTCCGTGAAAAAAATTGATCCAGTGACAGGCCAACTCTCGCTTAAAATTGAGCGCGAGAAGATAAATCATTTCAGAATTTAACGGGAAGTGTCCGTTCATGGACCAGGAAAGGCGGAAAAAACTTCCTTTATCCAAATAAATTTTCGGAAACGCGAGGTGGTATGCCAGGCTGTCCCAATCGGTGGGAGGAGCGGTATTTAAAACGATCGCCCTGAAGACCGCCGCGCCGATTATAAAAACGCAAAAAAATTCAGGGATTGAAACTTTCCCAGCGCACCAGCTCCACAGACGCCGAAGGATCGCTTCCAAATCCCTTCTTTCCCGATAGGCGCCGTAAATCATCGCGCAATAAACCGCGGGAAGCAGCGGGCTTTTATAAAATCCCAGAAACCCCAGCAATAAAACCAAAAAAGCGGTCGCCGCTTCGCCCAGCGCGACCGCAAACAAGTTTCCTTCTGTTTTCATCGGTTCGATAGGGAGTTTAAATTGGCGCAGGATTTGCTTGCCCCAATGCAGGAACCCTCCGAACAAGACCGCGGTGAAAAGGAAGTCGGTAAAATAACCCGCGAATCCGAAAAGGGCGTTGCCGTTCAGAGTGCTGGGGTTAGAAGCAAGGTAGGATAAGAATCCGCTTGAACGAATCATCATAAAAATGATTGCCCCAACGATCGCCCCGTAAACTGGCAATTTCATTCAAGAATCCGTTGATTTATGATATAATTCCTAGATTGTGGACGGGTGTATTTTCTGCAAAATCGTCCGGAAGGAAGTCCCTGCGAAGTGGGCGGGCGAATCCTCGGGCGCGATCGCGTTTCATGACGTCAATCCCCAGGCTCCGGTGCATGTGCTTATTATACCAAAAGAGCACATTGGTTCGGTGATGGAACTAAACCCTGGGCATGGTCCGATCCTCGAGGAAATTTTCGCTCTGGCGCAAACCTGCGTCAAAAACGAAAAGATAGCGTTTTCGGGTTTTAGGCTCGTCATGAATTACGGTCCGGATGCGGGACAGTCGGTCCATCACCTGCATGTCCACTTGCTCGGGCGCCGCAAGCTCGCTTGGCCGCCCGGCTAATTAAAGGAGGGAACAGTTAACTAATGGTTGGTATTAAGATTAGAGACAACGAATCCATCGAGGAAGCACTGCGCCGGTTTAAGCGAGAGTGCGACCGAAATGGCCTGATGCAGGAAATTAAGCGCCGCGAACATTACGAATCTCCCAGCGTGAAGCGCAAAAGAAAGGCCCAGGAAGCCCGCCGCAAAGTGAAGCGCCGCGTGCATCGTTTCCGTTAGTAAGACATCTAATAAAAACATTCACACCCTGAGTTCATAACTTAATTTAACAACTCCATCGTCATGATGATATCCCAAGAAACGGTCACCCGCGTCCGGGACTCCGCCGATATTGTTGAGGTTATCAGCGAAT
>JANLTE010000161.1:0-5120 GCA_031362785.1 Elusimicrobiota bacterium | reverse complement strand
AACATCGCGCCGTTCGACATCGGCTCTCTGGCATCGCTATCGAAACTCGCCGCTCCCTACAACGCTTCGGGAAAAATTTCATTTGACGCCAACATCCGCGGCAGCGCGAAACAGCCGAAGTTCAACGGGCTTCTCGTTTTGAACAACCTCGGAGCGAAAGTTCAAACCTTTAACCTCGAAGCGCTGAACGGAAAAATCAGCTTAACGGAAAACTCCGTGGATCTGCCCGCGCTCACCGGAAAAATTTCCGCGGCAGGAAAAAGTCCGGCCGAGTTCAAAATTACCGCGGGCGTCAGGAATTTTCAAAACCCGGACATAAGCCTGGACGCCGATTTTGGCTCGCTGGACTTGGGGATGTTCATGGGCGACGGAAAAAGTTCCCCCGCGAAAGCGTCTAAAGAAAAAACTGAAGGCGCGGCGCCTCAGGCGAGCGCGACCAAACCCATGGAGATTAAAGCGCAGGGGAAAGTTCACATCGCGAAGGTCACTTACACCAAATTTGACGGGCAAAAATTCGAAGCGAATTGGAAGCTGACCGGCATCACTCCGACGCTTGAAAAACTGAACGGGCAGATGGAAGTGCAAATCGGCCAAGGCAAAATCAACAACATCCCGGCCCTCCAGATACTAGCGCCCTTCCTGAAAACAGATTCGTCCGGCGGCCTCATGTATTCGCGGATCGGCGGCCATTGGAACATCATTAACGGCAACGCGTCCACCAGCGATTTTCAAATTAACTCCCCGACCGCCGATATTTTTGCCAAGGGCAGCGTCTATCTGCCAAAAAGTTCGCCGGACCTCTCTCTCATCGTGAAACTTCCCAAAGGGTCCGTCGGAGGAACTTTGGGACAGTACACCAACGACGCGGAAGGACGCTCGACACTGACATTCAAAATGAAGGGCGACTGGAAACCCTCTCTGGACTCCGCCGCGGTTACGAAACAGGCGACCGAGGAAATCAAAAAGAAAGCGGGCGACCTGCTGCAAAAAGAAGGGCAGAAGCTCCTGGAAGGAATTTTTAAACGCTGATGACCCCGCCCGATCAGAAACCCCGAAACCCCCAATACGAACAGTTCTTTTCCTCCTTTGGAAAAGCGCTCGCGAAACTAAAGCTCTACACTTTTGAACATCCGCAAGTCGCTGAATCCCTCCAGGAGGCCTTCGGCTCTTTAGGAGATTGTTTGGCGGAGCGCCCCGAAATTTCGATCGCCTGGACGGGAGAGAAAATGCTTTTGAACGGGCTTTTATCGAACAGCTTCGGGCTGCTCGATAGCCAGCTGGGAGCGACTTTCGGGCGCAGCCACCTCCACAGCATTACTTTTCAAACCGGAATTACCCTCGATGAAATGAAATCGTTCCTGAAGTTCCTCGCGTTGAAGGAAGGGACCATCAAAAGTCCGGAAGACCTGAAAGCATTTTTTGAGAACGAAAAAGTTCAGAAAATTCAGCTGAACGCGACCTATTACACTAAAGTAGTGGGAGAAGAAGGGGTCGCGGACGATGCCGCGGGCGGAGCCGGTGCGGGTGCGGGCGCAGGAGACGGAGGGAGCGGCGCAGGCGGAGTCGGAGGTTCCAGCGTGGGCAGCGGGTTCAGCGGAGGCGCGGAAGGCTCTGACTCGGATTTGGCGCAGCAGCTTGAAAACCAACCCGTGGAGTCGATGATCCATCAAATTCTTTCCCGTTTCATCTCCAACCCCGAGGAACGCAAAAAAATATTTGAAATTATCATCCGGCAGCTTAAAAACGAGCTCGAGGAATACGTCCGGAAGGCCACGGAGAGCCTGGAAGGAGAAAAACAGCAAATCACGAACATCCAGCAGCGCACCGTGAGCATTTTAAAGAACATCGCCGACGGAAACGTCATGCTCGACGACCTTGGGAAAATCGTCATGATGGACCGCACCGCCGAACAAATTTACGGCGCGCCGTTTTCCGAAGTGAAGGGCAAAAAAATTACCGAGATCGGGCGCGAAGACTTACTGATCGCTCTGGCCCACGAGTTGAAAGACAACGCGGACAAGAATTTTTCGAACGAAGTGCTCGTGCAAAGCGACGAACAGACCCAAAACGCCATTAAGCATTCGACCGCGATGATTCAAAACCCTGAAGGTAAAATCGTGGGCGCGATGTCTCTTTTAAACGACATCGCGCGGCACCGCGAGCTGCAACGCATGCAAAATGATTTCATGGCGCACGTCACGCACGAACTTCGCTCGCCGCTGACCGCGATCAAGGCGGCGCTGGGGACCCTGGACGCCACGCCTTCGCAAACGCAGCTCCTCGAAATCGCCAACCGGAACATCGACCGCTTGGGCCGGCTCATCACCGATTTGCTCGACTGCGCCAAAATCGGCGCCGGAAAAATGAGCGTAAACCTGCAGCCCATCGATCCCGTCCCTGTTTTGCGCGACGCGGTGACGGCGTTACAATCCTGGGCGAAGAGCAAGGGGATCACTTTAACTTTTGAAGCGCCTCAACCCGTCAGCAAAGTTTTATCAGACCCGGACCGTCTGACTCAAGTCATCATCAACCTGCTCTCAAACTCGATTAAGTTCACGCCCAAAGGCGGAACGATCCGCGTGCAAACCGTTCCGCAAGGAACGCTTTTCGTGAGGACTTCGGTGATCGACACCGGGCCAGGAATGTCCAAGGATGCGCAGGCGAAGCTTTTTGAGCGCTTCTTTCAGTTGAAACAGGCGACCGATAAGCCGGAGTTCCCCGGAACGGGGCTGGGGCTTTACATCGCGAAAACTTTTGTCGAACTCATGAAAGGTCAAATCGGCGTCGAAAGCGAAGCTGGAAAAGGGTCCACTTTTTACTTTACATTGTCCGCGGTGGAGGATACAAAACACGCGGTCCCCACTCAAGGGCAATCGGTGGGAATCGTCAAGAAGAAAGGATGGTTCTCCAAACTGTTCGGGGGGTAGAACGGCGCTATCAGATTGACGCTGTAGTGGTGCACAAAACTCTTCACTTCTTTGAATTAAGCGTGAAGGAAGACGACCACAAAAAATTCTTAGTAGAATTAACTTCAAGGTTGTTTTTGTGGAGAGGTGCGTGAGTGGTTTAAACGGCTCGCCTGGAAAGCGTGTGTTGCTGAAAGGCAACCGAGGGTTCGAATCCCTCCCTCTCCGATAGGTTTCCATGAACATTTCCAGGTGCGGCTGGTGCGCGGCGGACCCGCTGATGACGGAATACCACGACGCTGAATGGGGCGTGCCTGTTTACGACGATCGGAAAATATTTGAGTTTTTAACGCTGGAAAGCGCGCAGGCGGGGCTCAGCTGGCGGACGGTTTTATACAAGAGAGAAAACTACCGGAAAGCCTTCGCGAACTTCGATCCGAAAAAAATCGCAAAATTTGACGCGGCGAAGGTTCAGGAACTACTCCAAAATGCAGGCATTATCCGCAACCGGCTGAAGATCCTGGCCGCCGTCAACAACGCCCAACGATTTCTAGAAGTGCAAAAAGAGTTCGAAAAGTTTTCGAACTATATCTGGAAATTCGTGAGCGGACGCCCAATGAACTCCCGCCGAAATAAGCTCTCAGACCTACCCGCCATCACCAAAGAAGCCGAAGCGCTCAGCAAAGATTTAAAAGCGCGCGGCTTTAAAGTCCTCGGACCCACCGTTATCTACGCCCACATGCAGGCCTCCGGCATGGTGAACGATCACCTCGTGAGCTGTTTCAGATACAATAAAGTTTAAGCCGACGCCATTACGGCTCTAACGACTTTATCGATCATCTCTAAATCAATTACTTTCAGGGGCAGGTCATTTAGAGCAGACTGTATTCTCCGGACCATACTCGCCGCTTCCAGGAGAACCCGGCCCGTTCGCTCGTCAACGCCTGAAGTTTCCATGCGCATGCGCTCGGACGCGTGGAAGGTGATGGACGCGAATGCCGTTAGAGGACGGCCTCGCGCCGTTTCCGCTTGCAGCTCGCGAACCAGCACGAAGCGCTCATCGCCCGATCCATCATTGAAGACGCCGGGATTCTGCCGGATGGAAGCAGGCGCGACGCCCTCGTTCATCAGCGCGGCTTTTACATATTCATCGGGAGTAATAAAGAGATATTGGCCCTGAGGAAAATGGGTCTGGAGCAAACCGGTCAATTGGATCCAATAACTTGTATTTAAATTCCAATCCCGCGAGTCGACGAAGTAGATGTGAACGCTTGAGGGTAAGAGCGCCTCGGCCAGGAAATATCGGGTATCCGTTCCCGATGAAACTCCGCGCTTTCTTAAAATTTGGCCTATACCTTTGCCGAACAGCGCGCTCCCAATCAGGTTCGGATGAGAGGCGTAGTTCATCGCGACTCTTGCGACGCTTCCAGTGAACGCAGAAGTCCATTTCGAAACAAAGCTGCGGATTTCCCGCGTAACCATCCCGAGCCATACTTCTTTGCTTAGAATAAACAATGCCGTGGCACCGAACGCGAAACGCAGGCGCGCCTGGTCTTCGAGGTTGTAGAACTGGGCCTGGGTATGGGCGGACATCAAAGCGTTTATAGCTGAACCCGATGGCGAATCAGACGCTCCGGCCGGTAGGAGGAGGCCCCCCACCATCACCGGATCGACGTAGAATAGTAACTGGTTTCCCATCAGCGCCACCGCGCCGCCGCTGTTCATAACAGAATCCAAGAAACCGCCCACGATTGGGAGTATGCTCAAGAAGATCGCGTAGCCCGCGAATTTGGGGATGCTGACAAGGGACGGGCGGCCGACGTTGCTCGACAGGTCGCTCGCCAAAGCATCCGAAACTTCGACTTTCGCGCCTCGAGTTAGACCGGACCATCCGGCCCGGATTTTTCCGGAGTAAAATATTTTCAGCGCTTCGAACAGGAATTCAGACCGCACCAAGACCCAACGGCTCGCCACCGCCGGCGAAGGCAGCAGAATTCCGACTTCCGCTATGCGCGCCCCGCTCGTAATTAAATTGCGGATGGGGCTTACTAAATTTGCTATCGCGCCCCGAACGGATTGAGCGGCAAGTCCAGGAGAAACATCCGGCATTGTAGGGCCCAAGGGAGCTCCGGAATGCGCGCGAAATACTTGCAAAGTCAGCTCGTCATCGGGTTCTCCGATTTGGACGGATTGCACCAGCTCAAGATTGGGGAA
>JANLTE010000137.1:0-3387 GCA_031362785.1 Elusimicrobiota bacterium | reverse complement strand
AAATCTCATCATAGTTTCCAAGGAAATAGTCCATCCTGCTCCCAAATCGCTTTAATTTTTCCTGAGCCAGACATAGAGCCTGGGGGTCTCGGTCGATTCCAAGGCATCGGGCATGTGGATCCCGTTCCAAGAGCGCCTCAGAATGCCCCCCCGATCCAAGCGTAGCGTCGATGTAAAATCCGCCTTTTTCTCCGTGCCAGTACTGGAGCGTTTCTTTAAGAAGGACAGGTTTATGGTCCACATTAATTAGATCTCCATTTGAGCTGAATTCCTCGCAAACGAGGCCATCTGCTTTTTTTGATATTGTTGCCAAAGAATTTTTGACCAGACTTCAATTTTCCTTCCCATTCCGATCACGGCCACTTCCCTTTTCAGTTTGGAATACTCAACTAAATTCTGCGGGATCAAAATCCGCCCCTCCTCATCGCACTCGACGAAGCTCGCACTCGCAAACAGCATGCGCTTAAAAGCGCGCTCTTCCATTTTATTCTTGTGCGATGCGTTGTTAAGGCGCTCCTGCAGGTTCGTCCAAGAGGTTTGTGGAAATAAATTCAGGCAACCCTCGAGGCCTTGAGTCAAAATAAGCTCTTTATCTTGCTCCAAATAAAAACGAAACTTCGCCGGAACCGCGAGCCTGTTTTTCGCGTCCAACGAGTAATAATGCGTTCCGATGAAATTGGGATTACTATTCACTTTTCCCCACTTTCCCCCACGAACACAAATATATCAGATCGGACTGTTTTTGTCAACTTATTTATTTTAAAAATTAATAAAAAATCCCGCTGCCCAGTTGCGCTAGAAAACGCATGCCAGACAGCGGGATGTGAAAATATCCAAAAACCCGTAAGCCGAATTCTGTTTTAGAAGACCATTCCTCTATGCGGTTGACCCTGAAAGAGTTGAGCTCGGGCCACGCTCGTTCTTTCTATACTTAACCTTGCTGCGGATTGGGTTTATCCCTTCGCGTTCTCGCGAGCGCAAAGCGTGGGCTCTTACCCCGCGTTTTCACCCTTCCCCTGTTACAGGAGGTTTCGTTTCTGTGACACTATCCCATCAGGCGAGCTTAGAGCCCATCCCGAGGTCACCTTGATTTTCGGTCTCGATGACAATCCTGCCCGAAGCAGTTCGGACTTTCCTCCCCCTCAGCCTTCGAGGGAGCGGTCTTCCAGTTTTTGGATTTTTTAAAGAGCTATTGCGCCCGGGCAATCTTGTTGAGCGCGATGTTCGCTAATTGGTCGGCGCGCTTGTTTCCGGGATGTGAGGACCGCGGGATGTGAGCCACCGTGACCAACTTAAATTCTTTTTCAAGAATGCGCACCTGGGCCATCAGATTTTGCATGTCGGGATGCTTCACGCGATAAAGACCCTGAAACTGTTTGGCAACCAATTCAGAGTCGGTAAATATCTCCAGGTCGCTCGCTTTCAATTTTTTCGCCTCTTCCATGGAGCGGATGAGGGCCCGATACTCCGCGACCGAGTTAGTGGCATGCCCAATGGATTCACCATATTCCGCAATAAATTGGTCTTTGCCATCTAAAATATAGACCCCATAGCTTGCCGGCCCGGGATTTCCGCGGGACGCGCCGTCCACATACATTTTCAATTTTTTCATTACCGGTGATGGGAAACGAATGGAAACTTATAGAGCGGGAGACGCTTGGACTGCAGACTCCGGAAAATAGAGGATGCTAGAGCAAGTCTCACAGGAAATCATATCCTTGACCTTTTTCACTTCATTCAAAACGCTGGAAGGAATTTGGGTATTGCAAACCGCGCAGGATTCGTTAATGATTGCCGCGAGCACGGAACCCTTCTTCTTATTTCGCAGGGACTCGTAGCGCGCCAGGATTTCCTTCTTCACGTTCGGCATGAACGCCTCCCTTCGAGCCTGTTCCGCCGCGAGCAACGTCTTAAATTTTTCGGCTTCGGACTCCTTCTGTTTAATCTCGGCTTCAATTCTCTGCTGATCTGCTTTTGCTTCAGCCTCAAACAGTTTCAAATTCTTGTTCGCCAGCTCTATTTCTTCCATGACGTTTAGAATCTCATCTTCCGCCAAGTTTTTTTGTTTTTTAGCGTAATCGATTTCAGTCAACATCGCCTTATAGGACTCGTTTGATTTTAAAGTGTTCAACTGCATTTCATTTTTTTTAATCCCATCTTCGTGGATTCCGACCTGCATTTCCTTTTCCTTTTTCTTGAGCTGAAGCGCGATCAGGCCGGCTTTCCCCTCTTTCACGCGGGCCAGGGTACTCTTCAGCTCAGCGCGCTTAGCTTCGATTTGAGAAGGGACAGACCGAAGCTCGGCATTTAGCCGGTCGATAACCTTATCGATTTCCTGGAGGTCAACCAATTGCCTGAGGTCGTTATGTATCATAGTTTTAAATCGTGGGCGCAACAGGTTTCGAACCTGTGGCCTTCCGCGTGTGAGGCGGACGCTCTACCGCTGAGCTATGCGCCCAAAAAATTTTATTTTTTGAGGGACTGAATGTAATCGACCAGGGACTGAATTTGATCTTTCGATAGCGGCCCGCCATGTTTTGTCGCGAATCCCGGCATGGACGTTCCCTTAAGCCCATTTGCGATCATTCGCTTTAGATCCGACTTCAAAATTTGCGCAAGTGAATTTTGGTCTGACGCGATCATGTTCTTTCCCTTGCTTTGTGGTAAATCGTGACACATGAAGCACGCCGCGTCGTAGAGTTCTTTTCCCTGTTTTCCCTTCGCGGGCTTCGCGTGGCATTCGGCGCAGGATCCTGCGAACAAAAATTCACCTGTAGCTTTCATAGGATGCGAAGCTTCCGTTACGGTTCCAGTAATCATGAGCGAATGCGGAGAGCGGGGGTCGTTGGAAAATACCTTAATTTCTTTTTGGGTGTGCCCGAACTTGCCGCTCGTGGTGTAGCTGGCTTCAACGACGCTCGATTCGCCGGGCTTAAAGGGCCCCGAGGAGGAACTTGCCGCCGTGCAACCGCAGGAAGTCTTGATCGATTCCAAGATTAAATCGCCCTTTCCCGCATTTCTGAACTTAAATCCAAATTTTACGGGATCATCCTGCTTAACGACGCCAAAGTCGTAGGCCGTAGTATCAAACTGAAGCGCAGGGAAAGAAACGGTCGAGTTCTGTACGACTTCTGCTACCGCATTGACCGAAACGCAGCAGAAAGTTAAAACCAGAATCAAGGATCGTATAAATGTGCTCTGAAATCTCATTCGCATTGTGACGACGACTATAATACATCGAACCCCGCATCCTTGTCAAACTGGCCCTTCAAACTGCAATTCACAACTGAAATTAATTTCATAATAGCGATAATGGCGAGAACCCAAAGAAAGGAGATGTGGATATTTTTAAGAAGATTTCTCAAGGGGTGCCCAGGGGCGGAATCG
>JANLTE010000114.1:0-2883 GCA_031362785.1 Elusimicrobiota bacterium | reverse complement strand
TTGTTTTTGTCCGCCGGAAAGAAATGTCCGCGACCTATGGGTTGCTGCAATCAGGTCTTGGAGATAAGTCCAAAATTAGCAATTCCTATGTAGCCTACGGTCAGCCTATCAAGGAAAAATGGGGCGTCGGAGGAGTTAGCTGGCATCAGTTATCGCTTCAAGATCTTTACAGCGAGAGGATGATCACTTTCGGATACGGCAAGAAAGTCGCATCGCGCTGGGCGGCCGGAATGAACTTCAAACACCTCTACCGGTCTTTCACAGCGCCCACGGGCCAGACCAGCAATTTGGGGGTGGTTGATAACAGCAAAATCGATCCGGTGTTCGCGGGCGGTAATTCTAAATCAAATTTTGGCGTGGATTTGGGGCTTCTCTACCGGCCCTATCGCAATTACTCTTATGGGCTCATGCTGCAAAATCTAAACGAACCCAATATGGCAATTTCGGATGCGGATCGTGACGTTCAAAACATGACGATCCGGTCTGGCATTGCTTATAGCGAGCGATCGCTCGTGCTAATTGGTGAACTTGATACCAAGAAATCCATTGGAACCAGCCGCGATTACATTTTTAACACGGCCGCTGAAAAATGGTGGGTCGGATCGGGTTTTGCGCGCGGTGACCTTGCAGTTCGCGGCTCTCTGGGATTTGGCTCGCGGAGCTTCAGCCAAATGACTATGGGGCTCTCCTACCGTTTGGATGCGTTCCAGATCGATTATGGATTCTTAATGAATTTATCCGGCATCACGGTGGGAAGTTCTCAAGGGAATCACAGGATTACCCTGACGCTTCGTTTCGGCAAAACCGTTGCCGAACCCGATTACGAAAATCGAGTGAAAGCGGCGGAGACCTCGCTCAAAGATGCTGAGGAGGAATTGGAGACCGCTCGGCTCGAATCGGAAAAAATGGCTCAGCAGCTCGAAGAGTTGAAGCTGGAATCGGAAAAGCGTAAATTGGAAATCGAGCAAACCCGAAAAACTGCGGGGCGCGAAGCAGCGACGAAGGAATCAGTCGCTCGGTTTGCCGACGCGATGGACCGATACTGGCGGAGAAAATCGGAAGGCGCCTCAATTGTTGAGCGCATTGAACTCCTCACTCAATTATTGAGCGAGTTTAACGATTCGGGAGCTAACGTCACTATGGCACAAAAAGAGTTGAGCATCGCCAAATCGGATCGCTCCAAAGCCGAGATGGATTTGGCGATTTCCTGGAACTATTATCAGAAAATCGTCTCTCGCGGAGTCAGCGTTCCCGAACGCGTTCAGTTGCTCAGCCGCATGATTGAAAGGTTCGCGCGGACCGGAGTGGATGTTTCGTATCTAAGGGAGGAGTTAAACTCTCTAAAAGGTAAAAAATAATAGAAAGCTTTTTGATTTGAAGCATTGCCTTTTTAGCGGATTTCGGTTATATATCGTATGAGTCAAGCATGTCCTTAAGAAATAGGCTCTTTTCGGCATTTTTCATCATGGTCGCCCTCAACATCCTTTTGGGCGTTACCCTCATATCATCCTCCTGGACCCTCCGGTCACGATATATCTCTTATGAACGCGAGCGGCAGTTCTTCGATTTAATTAGCGCCCTCAGCGATACATTCGAAAAACAGAGGAGGGCGTTGGATGGCTTTATGATCGGGATCGAAGCGGAAAAGGACCGATACAACGGCCTCTCAGCAGAATGTGAATCGATACTGAAACGCATCGAGAGTAAAGCTATTTATCCTTCCGAAAGAGAAGAGTTTAAGGAGTTGAAATCAAAACTTGAACCGCTGAATGAAAATTTATCCCATGTCTTTGCCCTGATGGCTGGGGGGAAACGAATGGATGCAATTCATGTCATGGAAACCACGATTCTTCCTTTGATGGATCAAACCCAAACGCTGATAAATAAATTGATCGATCAGAAAAAAAATCAGGCAAATCAGTTTTGGGAGTCCGCTAAAAGGCTCGCGGCGCGCACAACGGCCTATTCGTCAGTCATGCTCATTTCAGTCGGCATTATTGGGATAGGGTTCTCGATTCTAATATATCGGTCGGTATCGCGGCCTCTCGCAAAACTGACCGACGGAGCGCGCAGGCTCGGATCGGGGGAGCTGGATTTGCATCTCGACATTCAGAGCCCGCCTGAGCTTAAAGATCTCGCGAACACATTTGAAGAAATGGCCCAGTCTCTAAAAAAATCCCAAATTCAAATTGTCCAGATGGGCCGGATGTCCGCCGTGGGAACTTTGGCAGGTGGCGTCGCGCACGAAATCAATAACCCTTTAACAGGAGTGTTAGGCCAGGCGCAACTGCTTCTTGCGAAACTGCCTGCAGACGATTCAAGCCGCCCCAACGTTGAAAAGATCGAGCGCGCCGCGCAGCGTTGCCGGCGTATCGTCCGGGGTCTTCTAGATTTTTCGAGACCCCAGGAATATGACTTTAAGGCGATCGAAGCCCGTACGGTGTTCGAGTCCGCTCTAGCCCTTTGTGAAACAGATCTAGTCGCCGCCAATATCCGCCTCATTTGGGCAGCGCCCCAGGAATCTTTTATGATCCGGGCCAGCGTTCATCACCTACAGCAGGTTTTTTTAAACCTGATGACCAACGCCATGCACGCGATGCCGAAGGGTGGATCTCTGACGGTGGAACTATCGCAAGTGAATGATCTTAGCAAAAGGGGGCTTCGCACCCAAGCTCGAAGTTTAATGTCTAGCGCGGAAAAGTTTGTAGAGTTTTCATTTAAAGATACGGGAGCGGGAATCGCTCCGGAACATTTAAAGCATTTATTTGATCCCTTTTTCACTACCAAGGATCCGGGAATCGGTGTAGGATTGGGATTAAGTATTTGTTATAGAATTATTACTGAACATAATGGCAAAATAAAAATGAAGAATCGCAAAGTGGG
>JANLTE010000069.1:0-2570 GCA_031362785.1 Elusimicrobiota bacterium | reverse complement strand
AGCGCTTCGATTTCTTATATGAATTTTCGGACGAATAGGCCGAAGTCCTATCGTTCTTTCGGATCTCAATCCGAGGCGTTGACTGCTCGACTTCCTGTATAATCAATTTAGAAAGAGTACCTTTACGGTCTTTAATCAGCTTTATGCCATCCGTCGATCGTTTTTTAAAATTTTCCCGCTCGGCCCAAAGCGCTTCTATCGTTGAAATCAAAATGCCAGGCTCAAGCGCGTCTAATTTTAGCAAATTTTCTACCCGGGCATCCGAGGGGAAAACTTCCTCAAGGAGGTTCCGAAGTTTGGCGTCCGTCTCGAGGCCCACGACAGGCGTGTGGTTCATTAAGGAGAGGAGAACGCCATGGTAACGGGCCGACACTACCAAGTCCTGACGCTTCATGAAACTAAGCGTGTTTTCCAAAGTAGGCGAGGGATGACGGTGAATTTTATCCAAGGAGTCGAAAGGCACTTCTTCCTTAAGCCGAGCGACCATGGCATCTAGCAGGTCTTCATCTTTTCCCGGCTGAAAGGCCGCCAGGTGAAGATCTGCGTTATATATTTTTAAAAAATAAGATGCGGCCTTGGAAAGAGATTCAACCATGTCGGCCTGCTGTTTGTTTCCGCCGATCGCACGGACAACAAAACCGAAGTGGATAGAAGCGTCCTTATGGATCGATTTTTCATGGGGATTTAAATCAAAAACAGGGTCTTTAAGGACCTGGATTTTTGTCTTGCAGCCGTAGGCCTCAAGCTCTCGCTTCGACGCCTCGTCGCGGACGCTCACGAAGTGGCAGCAACGCAGGGTCATCTTAATCCAAAATCGGTTCACGGGCGACCGTACCGGCCCCACACCGATGCACCAAACCCATATTTTTTTGCGCGCTAAGATTGCGGCCCAAAGGAGCGAAAGATAATACCAGAGACTTTTGGTTCCAGTCGCGTCTTGCAGCAGCCCGCCGCCGCCAAAAACAAAAATGTCGCAATCCAGGATAACGGCGATCGCCGCGCGAGGAGACCACCGGTTGACCGCAGGGATCGAATGAATTCGTTGCGTTTCTTCAGGGTCGCGGGACAAAATAACGATTTGAACGGGATGCGGGATTTGTTTGAGGTCGAGCAGGATCGCCCGCAAGATCAGTTCGTCTCCCGCATTGCCAAATCCATAATAGCCAGCAACGACGATTTTTAAGGGGCGATCAAGCGTCATGACTCGAACTCCATCATCGCCCTGCGAAAAGAAGGGCGTCTGTCAAAAACGCGGAACAGTAAAATAAACGAAATTCCAAAAATTCCTCCAAGCCAGAACCCGTGAAACAAGCGCAAAAGTGAAACCGCAACCGGAGTATGCAGATGACAAAAAGTATTAACAATCGAAACTAACCCCACGCTTCCAGCCCACATTAACATTTTTGAAGCGTTTCGATAATTCGGCCAAAGAAAGATTCCGAGAATTAAAAGCGGGTGACCGATGATGAACTCCTTAAACCGCGGACGGACCGTTAGAAAATTTTCAATCCAGTTCCTCAGTGAAATTTCCGCCGGATGGACCGCGCCCGAGAAATTACCACTGCGACTCAACAGAACGATAAGCGCAGCGGAGAGAATTAAAAACATCAGGGCGTCACGAACAGTGACATTGCGCTTTAAAAATCCAAACCATTCATCCATCGAGAAAAAAATTCCTCCGATCAGGATGAGCGGCAGAACGATGGCGGCCTTAACGCCTTTAAACATTGCAAGCCCGTTCACGAAGTCCGCGTCCGGCAACAGAAGCGAAATGGAAATTCCGAATAAAACCGCCACGCAGACCGCGATCATCCAGGCGTGAAGCAAAAGCTTGCCTTGATTTTCAGGTTCCCTTAAAAACGCCCGAATGATCAAAGCCCCCGCGCAAGGGCCGGCCACCGCCAAAAGGAACGCGAAAAATATGCGGACTTTCCGTGCCGGAATCAAAGTCAATATAGAATTTTTTGTAACAGACTCAAATATAAATCCATGGGATTTTAAATCCTGGAAAATGCCGCGCAAATTCCCGAGGTTAATTTCAGCCGAAAGATCGGGGTTCCATCGGTAATAGATGAACCGGACCGAGCGCTCTTTGGCCGATCGGGCATAGCGCTGAACGATAACGGAAGAGTCTAGATTCTTCATTTCATCAACCGAGATGGTATGCCCTTTGAGAACTCGGTCCGCCAAATGAAGCTCTGAAGACATTCGCTTAATCAGCGGAGCGTTTACGTTCTCAAGCAAAATAAAGTTGGATTGAGACTGTTTGAGGGTTTCCCGAAAAGAAGCTCCGCTGACCGATTTTTTGGCTGCGGCGTCAGGAATTCCGGTAAATAGCCAAGCGCTCATGCTGAATGGGGAGTGTCCCACCCTTGTCGAATCCGGGAAAGTTCCCCGCCCCTGCTCTTCGAGCGCGTAAACGAGCGAAAGGCCAACCTCCTTCAAACGGGCAGCCGTTTCGGGATTAAACCCCAGCCTCAAATCAAAGTCTTTTTCCCAAACGCCTTCGGGCCGGTTTATGAAGAAATAACCACCGAGCTTTCTAGTTTTTATTTTCCCAGTGAACGCGG
>JANLTE010000052.1:0-5729 GCA_031362785.1 Elusimicrobiota bacterium | reverse complement strand
CGGAAACCTCAAATGAGGAAGCTTACCGGTTAGGGGATTTGGTTTATCACGCCGTAAAAACTTCCGATCATTGTTTTCCAACAAAATACATGAAAGTGCTCCAGGCCATTGACCCGTTCGCGCTGGACACGCTGCCCTGGTGGATGGGTGGCGCATATGCTGGGTTCGTGTTTTCAGGTTTCATAGCCGTTGACCGAATGCCGGGAAGCGGAACTTTCCTACAAAATGTGCTGTTTCGCAAAGCGCATTTTAAATACGCTATTTTTCACATTTTGCGCTCGCTCAATTCAGAAAACCCCTTCTGCGCAGCTCTTGGAGGAGGGGTCATTCACAACACTCGGATTCTATATGTTTTCCGTGAATTCGCTCAGAAAATTTATTTCGGCGCGGACCGTAAATTATGTTCCAAGAGAGAGATTGAAACTCGCGTAGAAGCGATTTTATCCGCAGAGAACTGCGAAGCGGCGACCACTGGAAAAATATCGGGACCGCAAGCGCTCGAGCTGTTAAAATTGATGGATGAGATTCATATTTCGAAAGCGGAGGCGGAAAAACACCTTAATGATTTGCGCGAAGAGTCGGCGCTCTCGACGCCTTACCGTTACAGATTTTTAAAAGTATTGGTGCGGCGCCTGGCTCAAAATAAAAAACCGCTGCTTTTGGTTCCATTCAGAGACAAGCCGTCCGGCGCCATCTGTGTTAACGAGCCCGTTTTAATCCTGGGAAATCAAACGAGCAGGAGTCGGGTTTCTTTTGTGAAGTGGAGGGAAAATAAGGCAGAAAAAAAAGAAATGGAGATTTTTGAATTTGTGAAAAAATTCGTTAAAGAAGAGCTGAACGAGTTTTAAATGATTTTTAAGCTGACGCGCTTGGCGGTTTCAACCACCATCCCGTTAAAAACCCTGCTATGAACCGGTTTAAGCAGGTGCCAAAACAAAAACCCCGGCAATCCATGCGGAATGAATACGATCTCTTGTAGAATTTTAACTTTTTCCGAGTCTACCGATTCGATTTTAAAATCCCAATAACACTTTCCTGGAATTTTAAGCTCAGCCAAGAGCAGTAACCGCTTGAGTGGCTCGGCAATTTTAATCCGCCAGCAATCAACGGGGTCTCCCACTTTCAAATTGTAATCGTCTTTTCGCCCTGGTTTCATTCCCTTTCCGCCCAGCATCCTGTCGATAGCGCCCCGCAAACTCCAAAGCCAGTCTCCGTAGTACCAGCCGATTTTGCCGCCCATTCGCGATAGTACGCGCCAAGCATCTTCGGGCGCGGCGGCAATGGTGGCGCTGTTCGTTAACCGGAATATGGTTCCGCCCGACCATTCAGGGTCGCCCCTCATGCTCCATTCAAGCGGAAGCGTATCAACGGGCAAATTCCTTTCAATGACCTCAGTGTTTTGATAAAGCATCGTCTTAATAACGTCACGGGGCCAGGGATATTCCGAAGGAATCAACGCATTTACTTTCGTGTCGCGGCAGATGGTTTTATCGCGAAAGGACTCCATGAGCGGAAATACCCAGGGCCCTTTGAGCGGCGTGAGCGCGCCGACCCATTTAACTACTGGCCAAACACCAAGAAATTTAATTGACAGAACCCATCGCCTCCCGAGCCCCGCTTCCTCCGAATAAATTTGCATTAGCTTTTCATATTTCAATACCTCTTTTCCTCCCACATCGAAACTCTGTGATACCGTTTCGGGAACTTCAAGGCACCGGACAAGACATTCGATCGCGTCGCGGATTGAAACTGGCTGGCATTCCGTATGAACCCAAGAGGGGAGCGGAAGGACTGGAAACCGGTCAACGATGTGACGCAAAATTTCAAACGACGGGTTGCCGGAACCTAGTATTAAATCTGCCCGAAAAACGGTGACGGGGATTTTACCGGATTTTAAAATTTGGTCCACTTCCAGCATAGATTTCAAAAGACGGCTCGACACTTTATCGGCCTCGCCAAGCCGTCCAAGATAAACAATGCGTTCTACTCCCGCTGCTTCCGCCGCTTTTAGAAAATTTTCTGCAGCCCGACGGTTCAGTTTTGGAAAACTCCAATACCCCTGATCGGCGCATTGCACCAGGTAATAGGCAACGACCACCCCCTGGCACGCTTTTTTTAGAGAATCTTCATTGAAAACATCCGTTTCGGCGAGCTGGAGTCCTGGATAATTAGCCCAGGGCCTTTTTTTGAGTGTGGAAATATTGCGGGAGGTGGCGCGAACTAAAAAGCGTTTCTGTAGGAGGCTTAAGATTAGGCGGGACCCCACATATCCTGATCCGCCAAGCACCAGGAGGTGGCGTTGGTCCACTAAGAAGTCCTTACGGGTATTTGTGGATCCATCGGTGAGTCTTCAATTGCTCGAGAATTTGGGGTTCAAGTAAGTTTCCGTCCGACGCGGAGCAGTTCTGCTCCGCCTGCTCCACGCTCCGGATCCCGGGAATGACCGCTGAAACGGCGGGGTGCGAAATGCAGAACTTTAACGCGGGCGTGGTTAATGACGGAATTCCGTCTCGAAGCAAAAACTTCAACTGCTCGACCCGGCTTAAGGTTTCTTTTAATCGGCTCGGCGAAAAATAGTTTTTCCTCCAATCGTTCGGCGCAAACTTTGAGTCTTTCGTAAATTTTCCAGTCAGCGAGCCCTCGTCCAGAGGAACCCGCGCCAGGACCCCCACATTCGATTCCTGACAAGCCGGGAAAAGCTTGTCCTGTGGCGACTGATCGAAAATGTTATAGATGACTTGGACCGAATCCACCATGCCAGATTTGACTAGCTCCACCGCATCGTCGGGCTCATGGTCGTTCAACGAGACTCCGATGTACCGGATCTTCCCTTCTTCCTTTAATCTTCTCATTTCTAAAAACCAATCGTTTTCCTTCACCCAGTTCGGCGCCCAGACGTGCAGCTGCTGTAAATCGATACAATCGACATTTAAATTGCGCAGGCTTTTTTCGGTATGGGTCCGGATCCATTGGGGATGAAAAATTTCTCTGGCCGGACTTCCGTGCTGGGCGGGCCATCGCCCGTTTTTAGGGGGAATTTTAGTGGCGATCGAGAACGCACGGTTCCTTTCCGCGTGAATTTTACCAACGAGAATTTCAGAATGGCCGTTTCCATAAATGGCCGCGGTGTCCACAAAATTAACGCCCAGGTCGAGTGCCCGCCTGAGGGCGTTGAGCGACACTCCATCGTCCTGAGGACCCCACATATCGCCGCCAATAGCCCAGGAGCCAAAACTGATTTCCGATATCTTAATCTGGGTTCGGCCAAGAATTCTATATTCCATGACCTATACAATAAAATTTCCGATGAAAAGTTTCAACCAAGCGACACATAAGAAAGTATAATAATTGTAAATCGCATGCCTCCCAAAAAGAAAATCCTACTGATTGACGATGAACCTGAAGTTCAGGACTTGTTGACCCTTTTTTTAAAAATCCGGGGTTACGATGGATACCTCGCTAAAAATGGCGCGGAAGGAATCGAAATGGCGCCAAAAATCCTTCCTGACTTGATTCTACTGGACATCATGATGCCAAAGGTTGACGGCTTTCGAGTGCAGCAGGCGTTGAAAGAGAACCCCTCCACGCAAAAAATTCCGATCATATTCATAACGGCGAAAGCCGAACCGGAAAATGCTGAAAAAGCGATTATGGCGGGCGCGCGCGCCTATATTGAAAAGCCGTTCGACCTGGAACAGCTCACTCAGACAATCCAGTCGGTTCTGGGTCATTCTTGATTTGCGTCAGACAACCAGTTTCCTTAGTTTTAAGCCTTTGCGCGGTGCTGCTGATGAGCGTCGTTTGCCAGGCTAAAAGCGCAAAATCAGTGAACCCCGTTCAAGTTTCTTCTGCGACTGAAAATCAAAAACCTTCGCCGGGGCGCTCGCTCATCAAGCCCGCCCTGTTTCCTCCGCCCGTCGTTTATAAATACAATGAGCCTGCGGACCTAATCAACCTCTTTCCCCTCTTAAAAGAAATCAACGAAATGATCCCCCGCCAGTTTTCCCTGGCCGACCACCAATTTGTGCTCGACTCTAATCGCGTCGTCATTCGCCACAGTTTTTATGACCACCGTCGCGCCCGCACCGCCAACCAATCGTCAATTGTTTCATTTTCGTATTCGGGAAATGTGGGGAGGCAGTTTTCTACGAATTTAGATGTGCCGCTGTTTTACTCGTCGATTTTGGGGTTTTCAGATTGGTCGTACTATCCGCTCGGAAACTACACGATGACTCTCTCAAGAGACAGTTTTTTCACCAACGAAACCTACTACATTCGGGCGATTACGCGCTTCTGATCTACTGAAGTAGCTCCGCGACTGTTACGATCGATAGATTCTTTTTCCTGGCTTCCTTGATTATCAAAGGAAGGATCGCAACAGTTTTTTCCCGCTTTTTTCCGCCATCGTGAAAAAGAAAAATGGTTCCAGGTCTAACATGTTTTAAATAGTCGGAAGCCATCTTCTCCTGCGGGATATTCAGCCAATCTTCACCAAACGACCAATTCACGAGAGTGTATCCGTATTCTTCCGCAATTTCTTTCACCCAGCGCTTGTTAAACCCGTGCGGCATGCGGCAAGTCTTAATGACGACGCCGGTTGTTTTCTCAATAATATTTTTAGATTTTTTTATTTCGGATCTAATCTTTTCCCTCGTATTACCAATTCCGTTCTTCTTCAGGTACGCGTAAAAATTCATATGGCTATAAGTGTGGTCGCCAATTTCATGTCCGCGTTTTTGAACCTCTTTAGCAATGTTGGGCCTCATTTCCACTTGGTCGCCGTTCATGAAGAACGTCGCCTTCACCTGATATTGATCTAAAACATCCAGAATTTTAGTTGTAAACTCGCCACCGGGTCCATCGTCAAATGTGAGCGCAATTTGCGGCCGGTCCGACTTTCCATCAGACGCAAAAGTTCCTGCCTCCATCGCAAAAAGGGAAGTTGGGAATATCCAGGCAATTAAAAATAGAGTCAACGGTTTTCTCATCTCAGGCTATCTTCTTTCCTAATATTCCAGGTTTCGGCACAAATCCATGCGGAAGAATTTTCAATACCTGAAAGCCGCAGGTTTCGTACCACGACGCCAGCTCTTCCTTAGTATGATGGCTCTGATAAGGCGGAGAAAGCCAATCGAAATTTTCCTGAACTCTCACGCGCCAAAGCGGATGCACGGAAAAAGTGAGGTATTTGACGACCGGAAATTTTCCAAACACCGCCAACGGATAACTGATTCCGTATACGAGAGTGTGCGGCAGATGAACCGTTGCCAGCCTTAAAGTGTCGCTTAAAAATTCACGGAGGTGGCCAAAGATCCAAACACACCAAAGTATATTTTTTAGAAACGCGCGCGTCGACTTGAGCGGATTGCTTTTGAAATGATCATATCGGCCATTAGTCCCGTAGACCCATACCGAAAGTTGGCCTCCAGGTTTTACGAGCTCCGCTAATTTTTCAAAGGTCTGTTTCGCGGAGGGCGTGTGATGGATGACTCCGAGACTGTAAACAATATCGAAGGAATACTTTTTAATTGGCGGGCTCATCAGATTACCCTGAATAATGTGCATGCGTTCCGATTGATCAGCCAGATCTTTCAGCCGGACAAGCGCGGTGCCTAAATCAATCGCCACGACTTCGGCTCCCAAATCATGCGCCACGCGACTGTAGCGCCCCATCCCGCAACCGGCGTCTAGAATTCGCTTGCCTTTCCAATCACCCGGCGAGGTTTGGG
>JANLTE010000027.1:0-3243 GCA_031362785.1 Elusimicrobiota bacterium | reverse complement strand
CGTCTACGAGGCGCGGCAGCCGCATCAAATAATTCCGGCTCTCTTCTTTGAGCTGACGCTTGGTCCAGTTGAGCGAGCGGGCGGCCATGTCGTTAAACCAGGTGAGCTCTTTTAATCCCACGGCCGCGTGGTCGTGGTTGCCCGCGATTACCTGAACTTTTTTAAGGCCTGAAATTCTTTCGATGCATTCGTTGGGGTTTGGCCCATACCCCACGAGGTCGCCTAGACAAATAAAAGATTGTATCCGCTCTTTTTTAAAAAGCGCGAGAACCGCTTCGAGGGCCTCAAGGTTGGAGTGAACGTCGGCAAAGATCCCGTACCGCATGGCTGCATTTTAATAAATCGGGGGTGGTTTTTCAACGAGGGCTTTAATAAGGAAGACAGGTAGTTTAAGCATTCTGCGGGTCCGCCAGGGCTCCTGAACCCACCGGTAAAGCCATTCAAGGCCAAGGGCTTGCATCGTTTGGGGCGCGCGCTTCAAGCGTCCGGCGAGCACGTCAAAACTTCCTCCGACTCCCATAACGCAGGTTCCGCTAAAAAAAGCGCTGTTCCTCGAGATCCATTTCTCTTGATGAGGAATGTTCATCGCGACGAAAAGGAGGTGGGGCTTTAGCTTTTGGACTCTGATTAAAAGTTCGCGTTCAGCATCATCGTTGAAATACCCGTGCGCGGTTCCAACGATTTGGAGGCCCGGGAAATCTTTCTGCAGCTGAGCTTTCGCTTCATCGGCTACGCCGGGTTTAGCTCCCATCAAAAATACGCTCCAGTTCTTTTGAACGGCTTCGGCGCACAGCTCGCGCATTAAATCAATGCCGGGAATTCTAGGAAAAGATTGAAACCCTTTCATTCGCGCGATGAAGGAGAGACCCGAAGACTCAGGAACCGTGAGACTGGCCGCGGCGAAAATTTTATTTAGTTCTGAATCCTTCTCGCATTCGAGCAACATGAGGGCGTTGGCTGTGATGAGGTGGGTGAACCGGTTTTGAACGCGGTTTTGGCTGATGAGTTCCAGAATCTCCGGCCGGGTTGGGCGGTCGATCCGCGCGCCGAGGATGAAAACGGGTTTAAGCAGGAGAAGTTTCGGCGAGAGCTTCTTTTCTAATCCGGGCCGAAATCACTTTGGAAACTCCCGACTCTTCCATCGTGACGCCGTAAAGGACGTCGCAGGCTTCCATGGTCCGCGGGTTGTGAGTCACGACCAGAAACTGCGTTTTACCGATGAAATCTTTGAGGAGGTTCAAGTATCGAGTGACGTTCAAGGCGTCGAGCGGCGCGTCCACTTCGTCGAGCACGCACATGGGCGAAGGCTTCACCATGAAGAACGCGAACAGGAGCGCGATCGCGGTCAGCGTTTTTTCGCCGCCGGACAAAAGGACGATGTTTTGCAACTTTTTCCCCGCGGGCTGGGCTACGATGTCGATCCCCGTTTCGAGGATGTTCGATTCATCGGTAAAAACAAGGTCCGCCACTCCGCCCTGAAAGAGCGCGCCATAAACTTTTTTGAAATTTTCCCGCACCTTTTCGAAAGTTTCCCTGAAATGTTCTCTGGTCGTTTGGTTGATTTGCGTAATCGCGACTTTCAGGTCGTCTTTCGCTTTTTGCAAATCGGTGAGCTGGGCGCTTAAAAAAGTGAACCGCTCCTCCAATCCTTGATACTGTTCAGGCGCCTCGAGGTTGACCGAGTTGGACATCGACTCGACGCGGCGTTTCAGTTTCGCGATATCCTCAGGGTCCGCCTGCTGGTTCTCGTTTTGTTGCAGGGCGGCTTCAAGCGTGAGCTGATAATTTTCCATCATTTTCTGGAGGACGTTATTTTTGTCGTTTTCGAATGTTCTGAGTTCAAGTTCCACTCCGTGAATTTCTTCGGAAAGTTTCATCTGGCCGTCTCGGAGCGTTTGCGTTTTTTCGAGATATCCCGACTTCTTGGCGTCGCATTCGGATTTTTTGTTCAGCCACTCCTCGGTTTGCGCGCTCACCGCTAACTTTTGCGATCCGAGCTCCTGAAGCTTCAGGCTGTCGTTTTTCTGGCTCTGCTTCAAATCCACGGTCTGCGTTTTGCAGATTTCCATTTCTTCGGTCGCGCCAGCGATGTTCTTCCGGTAATCTTCCAGCAAAGCGTTCCATTCAGAGAACGATTGCTCGATGCGCCTCAAATGGGACTCGGACGACTCGAGGCGGACTTCTGCTTCCTTGGCCGCGAGTTCCGATTGATGTTCCCGCGCTCTTTTTTCCTCAATTTGAGTCTGAAGGGCGTTCCGGTCCAGCTCTTTTTGTTTTTGCGTTTCCTGGAACGCCGCGATTTTTTCGGTCAGAATTTGAATTTGAACTTGGTGGTCCGATTTTTGCCGTTCGCTGGTTTCCCACTGGGTTTGCAGAACGGTCATTTCGCGCCCGACCAGCTCTTTTTCCTGACTCATTTTTTCAAAAATTTCCGTCGAATGGTCGCGCTGCAACCGCATCTTTTCAAGCGATTTTTCCTTTTCGGAGAGCGACGCCTTGGATTCCGAATGCGCGGTTTGGGTCGCCGCCAGTTCCGCGGTCAATCCCTCAAGCGCTTGCCGGTTTTCCAAAATATCCTTGCTCAACTTTTCTTTCAACAGGAATTGGTTCTCGGAGGCCTGGACCGCGGACTGTTTCTGCAGGAAAGTTTGGTCGCTGCCGCCGTCGATCGTCCCCTCGTCGTAAAGCGTGTTGTCGGCCAGATACGACCCGGCGAGCAGATAATTTTTCAGAGGTTCGAGGCCGGGTTCGCATTGAACGAACGACAAGAGGGAGTTGGCGTTGGCGATCTGGCTGATGTCGGGCGCTTGCGACAGCGGAATTTTTTCGAGGATGATGCAAGTCGCGCGTCCCAGCTGGTGGTCTTTAAGCCAGCGGAGCGCGGACTGCGCCTGGTCCTGGCGGTCGAATATTACAAAGTTGATGCGGGACCCCAGCGCCGACTCCACCCAAGACGACATATTCTCCGAATATTTGAGCGCGAGGCCGACGATTCCGCGGCATCCGTCAAAATTTTCTTTGAGCAGCGCCTGCGATCCTCTGCGGTAAGGGTGGCTTTCGAAATTTTCTTCAAGAGACTTCAACTGCGTTTCACGCTGAACCGCCGTCTGCCGCGCGGCTGAAATTTTTTCCGCGAGTTCGGACAATTTATGTTCCAGCGACTCGTTATTTTCCCGGAGCTGGGCCAGTTCTTTTTCGAAATCCATGAGCGAGTTTTCGGTCCGGACAAGCGATTCCGTGAGC
>JANLTE010000019.1:0-2721 GCA_031362785.1 Elusimicrobiota bacterium | reverse complement strand
CTCGACGAACCGACCAACCACTTGGATCTGGATTCGCTGCTATGGTTTCAAAATTATCTCAAATATTACCGCGGCGCGATTTTCCTCATCTCGCACGACCGGAATTTCATTAACGAGGTCTGCAGCGCGATCATCAGCGTCGAAGACAGAAACCTGAAAGTTTATCACGGCAATTACGAATATTACGCGACGGAGCGACAGTCCGCGCGCGACCGGATTGAAACGGCCTACCGCGCGCAGCAAGAGGAAATTGAAGAGATGCAGGACTTCATCAGCCGGAACCGCGCGAGGGCCTCAACGGCCAGCCGCGCTCAAAGCATGATCAAGCGTCTGGAAAAGCTTGAGCGCATCGACCTTCCGGAAGACACGAAGAAGATCAGGATCAAGTTCCCTCAACCCGAGCGCACCGGCGTGCGCGTCCTTGAACTTAAGAAACTGTACAAATCCTACGGCGAAACGAAAGTTTATGAGGAGCTGGACTTTGAGTTGGAGAGAGGTTTGAAAATGGCGTTCGTGGGGCATAACGGCGCGGGGAAATCGACCCTCATGAAAATATTGGCGGGCTCGATCCCGTTTGAAAAGGGCGAGCGGATTTTAGGGCTGAACGTTAAGGTCGGCTATTTCACTCAGCACCGCGCGGAAACGCTGAACCCCGAAAAGACCGTGCTTGAAGAAGCCATGGACAGCAATCGCCGGATGACCGACCAGATGGTGAGAAACGTCCTCGGAAGTTTTCTTTTTGTCGGGCAGGCCGTGTTTAAAAAAGTGAAAGTATTGAGCGGAGGAGAAAAAAGTCGCTTGGCGCTCGTCAAAATTTTGCTCGACCCGCCGAACGTCCTTTTGATGGACGAGCCCACGACGCATTTGGATTTGAACAGCATCGAAGCGCTCCTGGACGCGCTGAAGGATTTCGAAGGGACGCTCTGCGTCATCAGCCACGACCTTTATTTTCTAAATGCGCTGGCCGATCATGTGGTTCATGTGGACCACGGCACGGTCACGGTTTATCCCGGAAACTACCAATACTTCAAGGATCGGGTGAAACAGAAGGAAGAGGAAACGGCTGCCAGCAACTTGCTGAACGCCGTTCCTGTATTAGAAGATCAGATAAATATCCGAATGGATCCGAAAGCGGAACGGAAGATTAGGGCCGAGGAACGCGAAAAAGAGCGCGGACTTAAATCGAAAAGCTCCGCTGTTCATGGCGAAATTGATCACCGCAAGAAACGCATCGAAGCGTTAACTCGGGACATGCAGGACCCTGACATTTACGCGGACTATCCGAAAGTTTTAGAAATGACTCAGGAAATTGAAAGGTTAAACGCGGAAATTAAGGAATTAAAGAAGCAACTTGCTTAAAGTCCGGCGCCGGTCATCCGGAGAATAATATAGACTTGTTGGTGTAAAAAATTCCGGCGACGCAGGCGGTCATGAGCCCCGCCAAAGTAGCCGCCAAAAGCGCTCGGGGCGCGACCTCGGTCAGCTCTCGAATTTTACCGGGCGCCAGCGCCGCGGTTCCGCCGACGAAGATGGCCATCGAAGCCAGATGAGCGAAACCGCAAAGCGCATAGGTGGTAATCACCGCTGAGCGCGGATCCGTCAAAGTTCCTGCCGACAAAGCCGCCGCCAAATCTTGATACGAAACCACTTCGGTTACAATCAGACGCTCACCTATAATTTTGGAAATAACGCCCGCGTCTTTCGGAGGGATTCCGATGGCCAGCGTCAACGGATAAAAGATTGCGCCGCAGAGGCTCTTGAGCGACCAGTCCATCTGTATACCGAACAAATGGTTCAGTTTCCCTCCCGCCGCAGTGATCAACAAATCTGAAAGCGCGACGAGCCCTAAAACGGCGATCAAAAGCGCCGAAATTCCAATGATCATCTTCACGCCTTCAATCGCTCCGTTTACGATCGCCTGGAACAAGCTCTCATCGCCTGGGTAATAAGGATCAATGTGGGTCCCCAGAGTCTCGGGAATCTCATCCTCGGGGATGAGGAGCTTGGACATTAAGATCGCGGCGGGAGCGGCCAGTAGAGACGCGGAAACTAAATGCCCCGCGATGGTTGGAAAAACGGACTGTAAGCTGAACACATAAAGTCCCAGGATGTTCGACGCGACCGTGGCCATTCCGGAAGTCAGTACCAGGCAAAGTTCGGATCTCGTCATATTCGGCAAATAGGGTTTAACGGTAAGCCCCGCTTCAACGCCCACGAATATGTTCGCCGTCGTCACCAGCGATTCGGCGCCGGAAATCCTCATAAGTTTCGTAAAAACTTGCGCGAACGCTTTAATGACGCGCGGCATGAACCCGATAAAGTATAGGATCGAAAGGAGGCTCGAGAAAAAGATTATGGTGGGTAAGGCCTGGAAGGCGAGGATGAATCCGGACTGCCCGGAGGGTAAAGCCAGGCTGCCAAACAGGAATTTCGTTCCGGCGGTCGCGCAGTCCATGATTTGAATGACCGCGCTGTTAATCCAAAGGAACACCCGCGATCCCGCGGGGACTTTAAAAACGAAAAGCGCGATCAGGAACTGGATCAGCAGCCCCCAGCCGACCACGCGCAAATTAACGTTTTTGCGGTTGGTCGACGCGGCCCAGGCCGCGCCCATCAAAATAAATAATCCTAAAAAACTGATCAGATTATATTTTGTCATGGATGCGCTCGATTATATAAAAAAAGAAGCATGGCCGGTTTTTTCAGCCATGCTTCAATTTT
>JANLTE010000012.1:0-7351 GCA_031362785.1 Elusimicrobiota bacterium | reverse complement strand
TCGCTACCCTTCGCAATTGTCCGGTGGCCAGCGGCAGCGCGTGGCTTTGGCTAGAGCGCTTGCTCCACGCCCTGAAGTTCTGCTTCTGGACGAACCGTTCGGAGCGTTGGACGCTAAAGTGCGCGACGAGTTGCGCGAGTGGATTTGCCGGCTGCACGAACAGACCGAAGTGACCACGCTTTTCGTGACGCACGATCAGCACGAGGCGCTTGAAATCGCCGACCGCATTATCGTCATGAACCAGGGGAAAATTGAGCAGCAGGGGAGTTCTCTCGAAATTTTTGACCAGCCCGCGTCGCATTTCGTGGCGCAGTTCGTGGGCGAGACCAATTACATTGAATCGGAACTGTGCGAGCCGGAACTCGTTTGCTGGGGGCCGCTCAAATTTACCGTTAACGGAATGAAGCCGGGCCAGAAAGTGCGCATTTACTTCCGGCCGAACGACGTGTACGTCAGCTCAGTGCCCGAAACGCTTCAGGTGAAAGCCCGCATTGTCCGAACGCGCTTTCGCGGACCCATCATTGAACTCTTTTTACAAATCGACGCCGATAAACAGGTGATCGCGCACATCCCAAAGGGCGTATCTCTTGCCAGCGGTTTTACCGAAGGAAGAGAAGTTTACGTCGGAATTACCGCCTTCCACGCGTTCCCTTCCTGATTTATGCCCGATGTAATCGTGATCGGAGCTGGAGCGGCGGGCCTCATGTGCGCGATCGAGGCGGGCAAACGCGGACGGTCGGTCCTGGTCCTTGAGCGCGAGGACAAGATCGGCAAAAAAATCCGCATATCGGGCGGAGGGCGCTGCAACTTCACCAACCGCGATTCCAACGCCAAGAATTTCCTGTCGGAAAACCTTCATTTCTGTAAATCGGCGTTGGCGCAGTACAGCCCTCAGGACTTTATCGCGCTGGTCGAATCTCACGGCATCGCCTATCACGAAAAAAAATTAGGACAGCTTTTCTGCGATAAAACCTCCGAAGAAATTATACGGATGCTGGAAGAAGAATGCCGATGCGCGAAAGTTGAAATTAAGACTAGCTGTGAGGTTAAACATCTGGCGAAGAATGGTGAGCGGTTTACTTTTGTCACAAATAAAGGAGAGTTTGAATCTGAATCGCTTGTTATTGCTACGGGGGGATTATCTATTCCGCAAATGGGCGCCACAGATTTTGGATATAAAATCGCCAAGCAATTTGGCCTGGGCGTCGTTGCCTGCCGGCCGGCGCTCGTGCCGTTTTTATGGAACCCCCACGATTTGAAAGCGTATGTGGAGCTGTCCGGCGTTTCCGTGGACGCGAAGGTCCGCTGCAACGACCATGAGTTCCGCGAAAACATCTTGTTCACGCATCGCGGTTTAAGCGGACCCGCCATCCTTCAGATATCGAGTTACTGGAAAAACGATGGGATCATTTTCATCGACCTCCTGCCGGAAAGCGACGCCATGGACAGTTTGGTGGCTGGCTGTAACAAAGGGTCCGACCTCGTAACGGTCTTGTCCAAATTCCTGCCGAAGCGCGTGGTTCAAAAATGGGTCGCGGAGAACGTCCCCGCCAAAACTTTCAGCCACTGCACGGGAAAAGATTTGAAAGCGATCGCCGACAAACTGCACCGCTGGAAAATTACTCCGGCTGGCACTGAAGGGTACGGCAAGGCGGAAGTGACGGTGGGGGGAGTCAACACGGATGAGTTTTCATCCAAGACCATGGAGTGCAAAAAAGTGCAGGGTCTTTTCTTCATCGGCGAGGCGTTAGACGTTACGGGCCATCTGGGCGGCCATAATTTCCAATGGGCCTGGTCGTCGGGTTTCGCCGCTGGGCGAGCCGCTTGAGCCTGCCGGCGGGCGCGGACACAAAAATAAATATCTTCGTTAAAATCGGCAGGGATGTGCTATACTATACCCAGTAAGATTGAAGTATACACGTGCTTGGTAGTGGTAACAACGGATATCGTGTCTCTCGGTCGAGCGGCACGATTTTTTTTAGCGAACACTCGAGAATGTCGTAAAGGCTTCAAAATTTGAATCTTACTAATCAGTAACAAGGAAGTATTATGAAAGGTACCGTAAAGTGGTTTAACGAGCAGAAGGGATTCGGATTCATCACCCCCGAGGACGGATCGAAAGATCTTTTCGTCCATCACACCGCGATTCAAATGGATGGGTATAAAACCCTGACCGAGAATCAGAAAGTGGAGTTCGACGCAGTTCCGTCGGACAAGGGCCCCAAAGCCGCTAACGTCCGGGCTGTCTAAGGAAGCCGTAGCCCTGAGTTAGATAAATTAAAGGAGGCTCCATGCTATGAAATGCGTGGAGCCTTTCTTTTTCGAATTCGATGGCAGCGGGTAGTGTGTAAGTGCGGTGTAGGCAACTTAACAGGAGAGGTGAGTACTATGGGAAAAAGATTGTATGTCGGAAGTCTGCCGTTTGATACCACAGAGGATAAGCTTCACGAAATGTTTGCGGCGTTCGGTCAGATAGAGAGTGCGAAGCTTATTACCGATAAGTTTTCAGGACAATCCAAAGGTTTCGGTTTCGTCGAAATGGCGTCTGACGCGGAAGCGCAGGCGGCGATTACGAAGCTGAATGGTTCCAGCGTTGGCACCCGGAAGATCGTGGTGAACGAAGCTCGTCCCATGGAAGAGCGCGGACCCTCGAAGGGCGGGTTTGGCGGCGGATTCGGCGGCGGTCGCGGCGGTAACGGCGGCAGCGGCGGCGGATTCGGAAAGAAAGGATCGTTCAACCGAAGATAATTCGGTCCATTCAATTTGAGGCGCCGCCAATGATTTCGGTCATTGGCGGCGTTTCATTTTTTACGGGTCCGGCGCTGTAACAACTATAATTAGACATGGATTCAAAACCCACCCCTGCCCTTATGCCCGTTATTTTCATTGGTCACGGTTCGCCGATGAACGCGGTTTTATCGAACCCCTTCACGAAAACTTTGTCTGAATGGGGCCGCAACCTGACTCGGCCCCAAGCGATCCTTTGCGTTTCCGCGCACTGGTACGGTCAAGGCGTCAAAGTCCAGGCAAGTCCTATGCCATCGATCGTTCACGATTTTTATGGCTTTCCCGAGGCGCTTTACGCCGTGCAGTATCCGGCGCCCGGGTCTCCCGAGTTTGCCGCGAAAACCCAAAAGCTGCTCGACTCCCACGGGGCCGAAACGACTATGGATTGGGGTATCGATCACGGGGCATGGAGCGCGCTGGTTCATCTTTTTCCGAAAGCTGACATCCCCGTTTTTCAGCTGAGCCTGAATTATCAAAAATCTCTGCGCGAACACTATGAACTTGCGCGTGCTTTAAAACCCCTGCGCAAGGAGGGCGTGCTGATTTTAGGGAGCGGGAACATAGTGCATAATTTGAGAATGTTGGCGATGGATCCGGCAGCGCCACCCCACGATTGGGCGATGGAATTCGATGCCCGAGTAAAAAAGGCAATCGACGTCGGAGATCACGAGTCGTTGATTGATTATAAAACCGCTTTTCCTAAAATAGCCGCGCTCGCGGTGCCAACTCCGGACCACTATCTTCCCTTATTATATTGCCTGGCCGCCAGCGATAGTTCCGATTCGATTATCTATCCTTATGAGGGATATGAGCATGCGGCCATCTCCATGCGCGCCGCGCAGTGGAGTTCAACTTAAATTGAAATGTTGAGCCTTGCGCAGGGCTTAGATTTTGCGGAGAGTTTTGGGTTGCAAGTCGTAGTGGTCGGGCCAAGCGCCAAGCGCGATGATAGCGATCTGACTGACGCTGAACGCGGTGAGCCACACGAAGGCCTGGTCCATGAAACCGTAAGAGTGGAGCCCGATGCCCAGCATGTTCACGCCGAACCATGAGAGGGCCGTGATGACATTGCCGAACACGGCGAGCAGCATCGTCTTCTTTTGATCGGCAATGCCACCCATCCGCGCGTGTAAAATGAACGCGTTCCATAACACGATCATGAGCGCGCCGTTTTCCTTCGGGTCCCAGCCCCAGAACCGACCCCACGATTGGTCGGCCCAGATCCCGCCCAACACAGTTCCCAAAAAGCTAAAGAACGCGCTGAAGCAAACAATTCCGTAGACCATGCGCTCGAGCGAGTCTGCGGTTTCGGAGTCCCAGACCGCGCTGAAGCGACGCCGAATGATGTAAACGATCGCCAGGAACCCGGCGAGGAAGGTGGAACTGTATCCGATGGTGATGCAGACCACATGTGTCGCGAGCCAGAAGTTGGAGTCGAGCACCGCGCGCATCATTTCGAGAGTGTCGCCTTCCACGGCGAGGTGGTGCGCGATGATCAGCGTTGAGAATCCAATTACCGAACCCACCACATTGCCCATGCCGTTCTTATAAAGCCGTTCCAAAATAGCGGCCAGGAGCACCGCCATCCAGCCCACGAAAATCGCGGAAGAGTAAAGGTTTGTGACGGGAGGCCTTCCTTGAATAACCATGCGCGAAGCGAGCCCCGTCGTATGAACCGCGAATGTAAATAAAATAAGATAGAACGCCGCGGAGCGCAGAGTCCCTTTGGGTGAAAACCAGGAGAAAAGGGTCAGGAGGAAGACACAGAGGTAAAGCGCCATCGCGCGATAGAACGGCTCCACCTGGTTAAAGCCCTTTTCGAATTTGACTCGGAACAGCTCCTCAGGGATGAGGCCCTTCATTTTGTTTTGAAGATCGGACAAAGCTCCGTTAAATGCCGCCGAGTCTCCCGAGCGGTAGGCGTCTCCCATGACCGCGTAGTCCAAGGCCATTTCGTTTGCTTTTCCGGCCGCGATCGAGTTTAAAATCCCTTGACCGACGCTGGACCAATTGTTCTGGTTCGATCCCGCATGCTGGTCGGGCAGCGGGCGGAACTCCGCCGCCATCGCTAGAAATTGATAATGTTCCAGCATGTGGGCAGCATCTGGCCCGGTTTTATCTCGCGCATTCAGCCCCAAGTTCCTCAGGTTTTGCACGATATGATCTTCGCCCATGACCTGGATCGTGTTTTGTAGTTTTTGATATAGCATTACGCGGCTTTGCAGTTTTATGATCGAGCGCTGAAACCGGCTTCGTTGATCCGGCTTCACCTGATCGGCCATCTGCGCCTGCTGCTCGACGGCGGTGAGCGACGGACTAATCGCGTCGAAAGAATAGTAGCGGTTCGAGCTTTGGAGTATGCCCAGCGAGCCCAAAACATCCGGATCGTCGATCTCAAAGAGAGGCGCGGAGTCCGAGCGCTGGGGAAAGTAAAGCGCGTCCAGGAGCCATTCCGACGCGCTCTGCCGGCGCTCTCCGATGCGGAGAGTCTGCTTGCCCCGAAGCATGAGGAGCGAGGTGCGCGCGACCGTATCGAGCGGTTTTACCCGCCCGCCGTGAAGTACCGGCAGCTCTGAAAAACCGTTGAGATTGAACCCTGACGGGTCCTTGGGCGCGATAAACCCCGACGCGATATAAATAAAAGCCAAGGCGATGGCGATCATGGGATATTTTAACTCTGCGGGGGATCCTAACCCCTGTTTGTTTTTAAGCGCTGGCGTTTTCATTTTTCCTTTTCAAAAATCCGGTCAGGTGCGTTAGAAATTGGATCGCCATGCCCAGCATGACGAGCACGCAGGAGATGTAGGGGGTGAGCCAAACGGGATTTTTAACGACCTGGAGCACGGAGAGCGTATCATTTTTTCCGAAACTTGCCTGATAAAATGTATGCCCGCGATAGCGCAGAGGGTTGTTCATGTAGATGAGCGCGTCGCGGCTTTCGTTCGTTTCGTTATCCGTCAAGTGTACCTGGCTCGAAAAATTTTTCGGGATGTCGGTGCCGGGATAGATATCGTGCCGGAACTCCTTGAGCTTGAGCGTGAAAGGATAATAGTAGCGGATCGGCCGGATCGCGATCGAGTATTCATTGCCGCCGGCGAAAATTGATTGCGGAGCGCCCATTCCCAGCGATACGAACCACACTCCCAGGCTCTGTCCGCCCTCAAAAACTTCGATGTACACTGAAGTGTTGTTGTTCTGGTCATCCGTGGCTACCGGGGGTTGATCGCCGGCCGTAATCTTTAGGCCAACGCCGCGGTTCGCGATTGGGTTCTCGTTGGGGCCCGCCATTCGCACATCCGCGTTCTTGAAAAACTTATTTACGCGGATTGAAAAACTTTTTCCCGGCAGCGCGATTTTACCTTCACGCGCGAGGGCGTCCTCTGAGATCGCGGTCACATCCTCGTGATCCGAGTTGGACATCCCTGCGATCACGAGTTCCATTCTGCGCGAGCTTTCAGAAAAGTTGGTCGATTGACCGATTTCGATGGGCATCTGGCTTTCGGTGGAAAGGAGTTGGGTGAAGAACTGTCCCGCGAAAAGGACGATCAGACCCAAGTGCAATATCACGACTCCCGCCTGTTTTCTTCTGTACGGAAACCGCAGGGCATAGGCGGAGATTAAATTGACCATCATCAACGAGCCGATCGCGAGCCCGCCGGGATATAAGGGAACGCTAAAGCCCGCGATTTTTCCATATACCAAGAAGCTGTTAAAGAATTTTTTTTGCGCTTCGTAGGTTCCCATCGGGACTTGAGCGATGGTGCCGATGAACACGAGGGCCATTAGGAAGCCCAGGCAGACCAGCGTGAGCCGCATCGATCCTAACTTAATGAGGATCGGGCGGAGCCGCGCGTTCATGAACGGATTTTAATGGAGCCGATGAACTTCAGAAAATCAGGCCTCGCGGACTCAACATTTGAATCTTCGCCCGTCATTTTCACGAACCAAACCTGACCCGCTTCCTGAAACCAGGCGCTCATGAGCCGTTTTTTATATTTTTGATCGATCAGCGGTTCGCGGCTGACCAGGTTCACGAGGGAGATGTTTTTGGATCCGGCCTGCGTCTTTTGCAGAATTTTGGAAAGCTCGGCTTGTGAAATTGGCTCCAGGTCGATCTGTCCGCGCCAACGGTTAACGTTATCGAGGTCCGTCCCCGCCATGCCTCCCAAAGGCACGATCGACACGTCGGATGTTTGTCCGTTTTTGCCAAGCACGAAGAAACTGCCCACGCGCATTTGCGAGGCGGGCTGCTCCATCCACCCCGCTGGAGTTTTCCAGCTGATGTTCCTTCGGCTAGAGTCGTCGGGCATGGCCATCCCCGGCATGGGCGTCATTGCGGGAGAAGCGGAACTTTTCCCGCTGATGGGAGGATGCTCCGGAGGCATTCCCGCCGAATCCTTGGCGAGGCGGTAGGTCTGCACCTCGTCGTTTTTACAACCAGTCAATAAAAGTAGAACTATCAATAGGGACCAGCGCCGACTCATTACTTCACCCTCGTATGAGGAGTTTCTTTTGCCGGCATCTTTTTCGTTTCATCAGCGATCATTTGATCTATTTTTTTCAT
>JANLTE010000406.1:0-1567 GCA_031362785.1 Elusimicrobiota bacterium | reverse complement strand
GGGAAAGAAAGCCTGCT
The DNA here is from genome assembly GCA_031362785.1 of Elusimicrobiota bacterium. GTDB lineage: Bacteria > Elusimicrobiota > Elusimicrobia > 2-02-FULL-39-32 > 2-02-FULL-39-32 > JANLTE01. The sequence continues at coordinate 1,550 of JANLTE010000406.1, read as the reverse complement.
ACTGGAGCCGCTCGCGCAATAAGTTCTGGCTCAAAGGCGAAGAGTCAGGAAACGTCCAGGAAGTAAAGGAAGTTTATGTCGATTGCGACGGAGATTGTATATTAGTGAAGGTGAAACAGATCGGCGGAGCCGCCTGCCACACGGGCATGCGTTCCTGCTTTTTCCGCAAGGTGGAAGGAGAAAAGCTCGTGAGCGTGGGAGAAAAAGTTTTCGATCCGGCAAAGGTCTATAAAAAATAATGGGGCGCTGGCTTTTCCTCATTTTCCTGGGGGCGGTCGGAGCGTTTGCCGTGCGCGGATTCATGTTCGAAGGCGTTTTCGTTGCCACGCCTTCCATGGAGCCGACCCTGCCGGTCGGGAACCATTACTTCGTGAATAAACTTTCGCCCTTTTTTCGCGGATACAACCGCAAGGAGATTGTCGTATTCCATTCTCCGATTGACCGCAAAAAAGATTTAATTAAGCGGGTTATCGGTCTTCCGGGCGAAACCATCAAGATTGAAAACAAGAAAGTTTTTATTAACGATCAACCTATCGCAGAAACCTATACGGAGTATAAAAGAAAAGATGAAATTCTGGTGGGAGACAATATTTCGTCCCTGAAAATTCCCGAAGACTGTTATTTTGTTATGGGAGACAACCGCGACGAGTCGGGAGACAGCCGCGACTGGAAGGATAAAAACGGAATCAACATTTATTTTATCTGCCAGGACCAAATCAGAGGAATTTTGATGAACACTTTGGAATAGCCATGAAACCCGATTATAAAGAGTTTAAAAAATTGGCGCTTCGGCACGGACTCGTGCCGTCCTATGTTGAGCTGCCGGCCGACATGGAAACGCCGGTCACCGTTTACAGCAAGCTTTCCCGGTCGGAGCCATATTCCGTTCTGTTTGAAAGCGTGGAGGGTGGAGGGAAACTGGGACGGTATTCGTTTATATCGGCATCGCACCTTTTTAAGTTTCAAAGTACGGGGCACCAGATATCGATTGAGGGACGCCAATCGGAATTCATTCAAAGCCATGACCCATTAAACGAACTCCGCGAATTATTGAAGGAGATGAACCCCGCCGTCCTGCCAGAGCTGCCGCAGTTTTGCGGAGGGGCGGTCGGAATGGTGGGATATGACATGGTCCGGAATTTTGAAAAACTTCCCGATCGGCTTGCCGACGACCTGCGCCTTCCCGACACGCTTTTTCTATTCACGGAGGAATGCGTGGTTTTCGATCACTGGAAGCATAAAATGCTCCTGGTGCGGTGGAACAAGATTGGGAGTAAGATCGAATCCGCGATCCGCAAATCCTATCGGCTCGGGGAAACGCGCTTAAAATCATTGGCGGCTGAAATTATGAACCGGTCGGTGCCCGACAGCGCCTTCTTGTCCAGGAAACCCAGCCATCAGCCCCTGAAGGTTCGTTCCAATCACACTCCCGACGAATTTTGCGCGAAAGTGAAGCGCGTCAAGGAATATATCCGCGCGGGCGACATCATCCAAACGGTGCTCTCTCAACGGTTCGAGATTGAATCCAAAGTCGATCCTCTCCTGGCGTA
>JANLTE010000401.1:0-3664 GCA_031362785.1 Elusimicrobiota bacterium | reverse complement strand
AGACGCCGCGGACAATGTGGGAATTGCCGGGGTCCAGTTTCAGGTTGAGGGTGTGAACTACGGCCCGGAGGACACGACCGCTCCTTACAGCATCGTCTGGGACTCTCGTTCAGCCAGCAACAGCGGCCGCGGTATCTCAGCTATCGCGCGCGACAACACCGGCAACCTTAGAATGGCGACAGTCAACGTTCTCGTTATGAATGTGGGCGTACCCAGCACGATTCCCCCGGCCCGTCCGAAAAATCTGCGCATGCGGTAACTCCTTGAACAAGCAAATTACTTTCGTTGGAGTCATAATCATGTCCATCGCTGTAAACGGTTGGGCTTCTTTCGGATACATTGATAAATCCGGCAACGTTATCATCCCCTCGCAATACAAGTGGGCGCAGTCCTTTTCGGAGCAGAGAGCTCAAGTCCAAACCGAGAAGGGCTGGGGTTTCATTGACCATTCGGGGAACTGGGCCATCGCGCCACAATTTGAAGCCACCCTGCCATTTAAGGAAGGTCTCGCCGCGGTTTGCATCAATCATCTTTGGGGTTTTATCGATGCCACCGGTCGCTGGGTCATCACACCTTCTTACAAGGAAGTTTCATCTTTTCACCAAGGACTGGCCGCGGCGCTGTTGGACAACAAATGGGGGTTCGTTAACAAAACCGGTCAAATGACGGTCAAGCCCCAATTCGATCGTGCCGGTGACTTTGCGGAAAATCTCGCACCGGTCAGTGTCAACCAGAAGTGGGGATATATTAATTCCAAAGGTCAATTTATAATTCGGGCCTCTTACGACTGGGCCTATCCTTTTGCGGAAGGTGTCGCCCGGGTGAGGGTGGAGCGTAAAGTCGGGTACATCGATTTGGGAGGCGAAATGATCATTCAGCCGCAGTATCTCGAAGCGCAGGATTTTTCGGAAGGCCGGGCGGCCGTGCGGTATGATTCCGGAATGGGTTATATCGACAAAACCGGCAAAACCGTGATTCCCGCGCAATATAACAGCGCTATGGCTTATTTGGGTGGTTTGGCCCCCGTGCAGAGCGGTATTTTGTGGGGCTATATTGATGTATCGGGACATATGGTCATATCTCCTCAATTTGATGAGTCCATGAGCTGCCATGGCGACCCCGTTAATGTATTCTCGGAAGGCCTGTCGATGGTTAGGAAGGATCAAAAAGCCGGTTATATTGATGGTACAGGCGCCTTTATTATCGAACCCCGCTACGGCAAAGGCTTTGAATTTAGAGAAGGGCTGGCCCCCGTCGAGTTCCCCCTCGAAAAAACACAGTAAACCCATCCCCTACCCCTCCCCCAAATGCGCTCAAATTGGATTCCAAATAGTAATCAAATTGTTACAATAAATTTATATTTTAGCCATATTCCTGCAATATGGGGAAGTTATACTTGTTGTAGAGTTAAAAAATATGAAAAATCTCATTTACAATATCGCCATCGGCACTGTCCTCGCGGGCCTCGCGCTTTCTCAGGCTGGCGCGCAGCCGTCCGGCGCCTCTTTCCTTATTGTGGACCCGTCTCCCCGTTCCTATGCCTTGGGTAGCGGAAACCCAGTCGCCACCGCAGGCGCGCAATCGATCCATTCCAACCCCGCAGGCCTTGGGCGCATCGATCACCGCTTCGAATTTTTTAGCGCTTACTCCAGCATGATGGACGGCGTTCAGTACGGATACGGCGCGTTCGCGATCAACCGAGCGCTCGATAAAAAGACCCGCATCCAAGGGTTAGGGTTTTCATTCACAAATTTACGCGTGGGGGGCTTGGAAGGAAGGGATTCTACTGGTAATAAGAGTGGAAACAACTTTGGCGCTCAGGATACTTCTTACGGAATGAGTTTATCGTATAAGCTTACGGAAAAGATGAATTTTGGATTCACCGGAAAAATGGTTCAATCGGAAATCGCGGGTTTTACTTCCAACCGCGCGTTTGGCTCAGATTTCGGTCTGCGTTATTCGATGAATCGAGTCCATCGGCCCGTCGCTTTGGGTTTAACCCTCGCGAACTTCGGCCAAGGCGTTTAGTTTCTCAACCAGGGCGATCCTCTGCCCACATCCTTAAACATGGGCGCCAGCATGGGGATGGGACCCATGACCGGGCTCCTGGGCGTGAACCGCCAGATGAACGAGGGCACCACCAGCATGAGTCTCGGATTTGAATTCGGAGCGGGGCCCATGTCGCTGCGCGCGAGCTATCGTTCGGATAGCGGAGCTTCCGGAATGAAGAGCAGCAAGGGCGCGGGTCAGATCGCGGAAAACTTTTCTACCGGGATGGGTTTTAAATTCGGGTCTTTCAAGCTGGATTACGCAATATCCCAGCCTTCCGAGCAGCTCGGCATGTCGCACCGGATGGGACTGACGTTTGAGTGGGGCGCGACGGAGGCGGAAGTCCGTGAGGCGAAAGTCGATCCCTATTCCAAAGCCATGAATGAAAAGATCCGGTTGATGCAGCCCAGTGCTCGTCCAACGGAAACCAACGACCATGAAAAAAATTAACCGCTCCTTGTGGATGATTTGGGCAATGGCCCTCTTCCTCGGCGGCTGGATGATTTTGCCGGCGGTTCACGCGGCTTCCGTGACTCTCGACTGGGACGCCAACGCCGAAACCGACCTCGCCGGATACAAGATTTACTATTCCACAAAATCCCTGCTTTCTTATACCACAATGCAGGCCGCGGCCGATCCTTCCGTCGCCAAGCAAACCTCTCTGGGCACCGGCACCAACGCGACCGTTAATAACCTCTTGAATAATACGACCTATAATTTTCGCCTCACCGCTTACAACACCAGCAACCTCGAATCGGATTTTAACGTGAGCTTTACTTCTGTCGCCGTGCAGGTTTCGACTTTCATCGCTCCGGATGTCACCCCTCCCACCGTTTCGATCACGACTCCGGCGAACAATGCAAACGTTTCCGGAATCGTAGCGATCAGCGCAACAGCATCCGATAACTCGGGCGTTAACCGTGTGGAATTTCTTGTGGACGGCGTTCTGCGATCGACCGATACGACCGCTCCCTATTCCTACATTTGGTATTCCACTTCCGTCGCCAACGGAGCTCATCAGGTTTCGGCGCGGTCATTTGACGCAGCTGGAAATTCAAGTTCGACCCTTGTGAACGTGACGGTGAACAATCTTATATCCGATACGACTCCTCCGATATTTTCGAACGTATCGGCGAATCCCATCAATATTACTTCGGTCACCATCAGTTGGAATACAAATGAACTCAGCGATACGCAAATATCGTATGGGCTTACCGCTGCGTACGGTAGCTCCTCAACCTTGAACGCAGCGATGGTCACCGCTCACAGTCAGAATCTCACGGGACTTGCGGCTAACACTCTCTACCACTATCAAGTGCGCTCCCGCGACGCGGCCGGAAACCTAGCGATCTCGTCTGATTTTATTTTCACAACGATCGCTCCGCCAATCGTTTCTACCTCGCTATGGGTAAACATTTCGCCCGCGGGAGTGTCCGTTGACTTTAACAGCCCTCCCTCAAACTACGGATTCCAGGGTATTGTCGTGGATCCTCGCAATTCCGGCACTGTTTATGTGGGAACGAACTACCAGGGCGTGTATAAATCAACCTCTCAGGGCGCAGGCTGGTTCCGCGTGGACAATCCGGCCGGTTGGAACCCCGGATGCGGCAGTTTT
>JANLTE010000398.1:0-4082 GCA_031362785.1 Elusimicrobiota bacterium | reverse complement strand
CGGGCGGCGGGAGAGGTGTAAATCTTGATATAGTTGCTCGTGCCCGTGGTCCAGCCGTTGATGATGACAGGAGTGGTGTCCGAATTGACCCAAGCCCCGTCAATTTGCGCCACCGCGTTTTTTCCTGCGCAAACCAGATTTCCCACTGTGCAAGTCCCGAAATTGATGCCGCCATATGCCGCTTCCCAAGCTGAGAGGGAAGCATAGCAGGGAGAATATCCAGAACAGTTTTCCCGAACATATCCGATGGCGTCATCTGCAAAAGCGTTTGCGGAATATAAAAGGATGAGCACCCCCAACGCGCTTCCCGCCCATTTCGTATGACGATTTACTTGACTCTTATTGAATTTCACGATTGAACCTCCGTTCCAATTTCATTAAATATTTTGGCATGCGCTTGAAAAGCATACCCATAAATAAAAAAAGATAAGACCGTTATAAATGGTCTTATCTTTTTTGTCTTGAAATTTTTTTAATCGATCCAAGGCCCGACACCTCGAATATTCTGAATGATGGTTCTACTTGCGTTTGGCCACCAGTCTCACGAGGTCGTGTGGACCGATCAATAGTTACTGCTTAAATCTATCAAATGAATTGTGAAAGATCAAATAAAATTTGAGAAAAGAACATTGACTGGCGATTACTCGCCCTCTTCGTGTTTCTGTTTCAGGCTCGCCACGACGGAAGGATCGGCGAGGGTGGTGGTGTCGCCCAGGACGCGGCCCTCGGCGATGTCGCGGAGCAGGCGCCGCATGATTTTGCCTGAACGCGTTTTGGGGAGTTCGGCGGTGAAGAAGATGTCATCGGGCCGCGCGATGGCGCCGATCTTTTTGACCACGTGGGCTTTGAGCTCGTCGATCAGTTCATGGTCGCCGCGCTGCCCTTCTTTTAGGCTAACGAACGCCGATATCGCTTGGCCTTTGATGTCGTGATTTTTCCCGATGACCGCGGCTTCCGCGACCGAATGGTGGTCCACGAGCGCGCTTTCAACTTCCATGGTGCTGATGCGGTGGCCCGCGATGTTCATGACGTCATCGATGCGGCCCATCAGCCAGAAATAGCCGTCTTTATCTTGATGGGCGCCGTCGCCGGTGAAATATTTGCCGGGGAAGCGTTCCCAATAGGTTTTCCTGTAGCGCTCGGGATCGCCGTAGATACCGCGCAGCATGCTGGGCCAGGGGTGCGTGAGCACGAGGTATCCGCCCTGTCCTTTGGCGACGGGCTGACCGGACTCGTTTAAGATTTCGGCTCGCACGCCAGGGAACGGCATTGTGGCCGAACCGGGCTTGGTTGCGGTGACGCCAGGGAGAGGGCTGATCATGATGCCGCCCGTCTCGGTCTGCCACCAGGTGTCGACGATCGGACACTTGTCGCCGCCGATATTTTTGTGATACCACATCCAGGCTTCCGGATTGATCGGTTCCCCCACGCTGCCCAGCAGGCGGAGCGAGGATAAGTCGTGTTTCTCGGGATAAACTTCGCCCCACTTCATGAAAGTGCGGATCGCGGTGGGCGCGGTGTAGAAGATCGTGACGCCATATCGCTCGATAATCTCCCAGAAGCGGTCTTTGTCGGGAAAATCGGGCGACCCTTCATACATCACCGCGGTGGCTCCGTTTGAAAGCGGCCCATAAATTAAATAGGAATGTCCCGTGACCCAGCCCACATCGGCCGTGCACCAGTAGACATCCGACTCTTTGAGGTCGAAAACCCAGCGCGTGGTGAGATTGGTTCCGACCATGTAACCGCCAGTCGTATGCACGATCCCCTTGGGTTTGCCCGTGGTGCCGGAGGTATATAAGGTAAAGAGCATATCTTCGGAGTCCATAGGTTCGCAGGGGCAGTTGGCGTCCACTTCACTCATGAGGCGGTGCCACCAATAGTCGCGGTCCGAGTGCAGAGGAACATGCGTGGGATCCATTGCGCGATTGACCACGACCACCTTCAGGACGGACGGACAGGCCTCAAGCGCCACATCCACGTTCTTTTTCAGCTGGATGACGCTTCCGCGCCTGAACCCGCCGCTTGCCGTAACGACGACTTTAGCTTCAGCGTCGTTGATGCGGTCGCGCAGAGCTTCGCTCGAAAATCCGCCGAACACCACGCTATGCACCGCGCCGATGCGCGCGCAGCCCAGCACCGCGATAACGATTTCTGGGACCATGGGCATGTAGAGGATCACGCGATCGCCCTTTTTCACGCCCAGTTTTTTTAGTACATTGCCGAACTTGGAAACTTCGCGGTGCAACTGCTTATAGGTGAGCGTCTGAGTGTCGCCCGGCTCGCCTTCCCATAGGATCGCGGCCTTATTTTGCGTTGGCGTGCCCATGAAGCGGTCGAGGCAGTTGTAGCAGGCGTTCAGTTTCCCGCCCACGAACCATTTCGCGTCCGGCGCGTTCCACTCTAAAATTTTTTTCCAGGGTTTGAACCAATGCAGTTTTTTAGCGGCGTTGGCCCAGAAGGTCTGCAGTTTTTTATCGGCTTTCTTGTAGATGGTTTTGTCTTTGACATGAGCTCCGGCCGTAAACTCCTTGCCGGGCTTAAAAATGCGGCCGTCTTTTAGAAGTGAATCGATGGTTTGCGCTGTGGGACCAGATTTCTTTGCCATGTTGTGACCCTCCCCCTAGGAAAGTGAACCCCTATATTATAACCGATTGATTCTCAATAAAACGTCCTTTTCGAAATTCAAAAGCCGCTGCTTCAGGAACGATTGAATATTTTGGCTTGGGTTCGTGATGAGCGGAGTGAGATCCATGGCGAAGATAAGCGAGCTTGCCCGATTCTTCCGGTGCGACTCGGAGTAAGTCGCGTGGGCCTTGCGCCGGCCAAGCGTGGCCAGATCGTAGCGCTTGCCCGAATGGCTCTGGGATTTAAATGCCGCGAGGAGCTTAAACGCCAGATCGTCTCCGCCCGAAACGTCAAACGCAACCTTCTCCTGATCGCTCAGCCAATCCAAATCGCGCCAAACCTCGCAACCATAGAGTTTTTTTGGGCGCAGGTTCTTGGGAAGTTCCCGAATCGCTTCGATAGTGCGGAGAGCCACCGCCACATGAGTATCGTGCTTGTCCGCGAGATTATGCGTATAGATAACAGAAGGCCGGACCCTGCAGATGAGCGCGCCCAACTCGTTTTGAACATCCCGATTGCGGGCTTTTTTAAGATCTCCCGATTTGTAATTCAAGAATCCAACGCCGCTATAACGCCCGATGGAGGCGGCTCGTTTCTGCTCCCGGTTCCGAATCTCCCTAAATTTATCATCGGACAGTTTATTTGCCTTCAGCGACCGAACGCTCCCCGATCCATCCGTAACGACAATTCCGAAAAACCAGTTACTTCGCTTTTTAGAATGCTGAAGGATTCCGTCAAACGCCATGATCTCGAGATCATCCTGATGCGCGCCAATGCCAAGATGCGTCGCGCGTTTAAACGCGACTTCTAATGGTTTATGATCGGGGATAAAGAATTCCATAGTATTTATGATACGTTCCAAGCGCTCGGCATCAACCATTGACAGACGCTTTTTGAAATATATTTTGCAGCGTTGCGTCGAGCTGAGTGAATTTAAATAAATAGCCGGCTTTTCGCAGACTTTCGGGGATGACTTTTTGTCCGGTCAGGAGCATATCGGACATTTCGCCCAGGCCCAATTTTAATATGAACGCGGGAACAGGCGCCCAGCTTGGCTTGCCGAGCGCGCGGCCAAGCGCTTTGCAAAAATCACGCATCGTAACGGGTTCAGGAGCGGTCACATTGACTGGTCCTTTCAAATTGGAATTGTTGAGCGCGAACAAAATGATGCCGATGACGTCGTCCCGATGGATCCAGGAAAACCATTGACGGCCCGTGCCTAAATGTCCGCCCACAAACATCTGAAACGGCGGGAGCATTTTTTTAAGCGCTCCGCCGCCCTTCCCTAAAACGATTCCCGTCCGGAGGAGAACGACCCGAACGCCTAATTTTTCCACCGGTTGCGTTTCTCGTTCCCAAACCTGGCAAAGATCAGACAAAAAACCCCGTCCCTTGCGATAGGTTTCGGAGACCGCGTCTGATTCCACATCGCCATAATAACCGATCGCCGAAGC
>JANLTE010000396.1:0-8066 GCA_031362785.1 Elusimicrobiota bacterium | reverse complement strand
AGCTGTCGAAAATTTGGATGGCGCCGGCGCCCGATTCAATTTGCGCGTTGATGTAGGCGGCGGAATCGCTCGCGAGCCGGTCCATGAGCGCGTTCCAGGCGGCCGGATCTTTATACATCAGCATTTTGGTCTGCAGATAATTTTCGGAGCGTTTGCCTTCGATCATGTAGGAAGCGACAGTGAAGGGCGCACCGCAGAATCCGATGAGCGGAATGTTCGGCTTCAAAGCGGAGCGGGTTTTTTGGAGCGCTGCCATTACGAAGCCCAAAGATACTTTAGGATCGATCGGTTTAAGACCCTGAACATCGGCTAATGTGCGGACCGGTCGGTGGATAAGCGGACCGTCGCCCTTCGAATATTCGAGCCCCACGCCCATTGCCTCGGCGATGAGCAAAATATCGGAAAAGATGATCGCGGCGTCCGCGTTCAGGCGTTCCTGCGCTGTTACCGTCACCTCGCAGGCCAGATCGGGATTTTTGCAGAGCTCGAGGAAACTGACCTTCGCGCGCACTTCGCGGTAATCTTTCATGTAGCGGCCCGCCTGGCGCATGAGCCAGACCGGAGTATACGGAGACTTCTCCATCTTGCACGCTTTCATGAACGCGCTTTGCTCGAGCGGCGCAGCGCTGAACGGTTTGATCGGATAACGCTTCACTTCGATTGAACGGTGATTCTCGGCCCAAACCGCGCGCTTCCGTTCAAGGATGGCTGGAACTTTGTCCGCGGCTTCCTTCACGAACAAACCCATGATGGACTCAGCCGCCTGAAAATCCATCGGGAGGTGATGCTCCTGCAAAGTTTCGGTAACCACTGGCCCGATAGAACCCACGGCGACCCGTTCCAACGCCTCGCGGAACGAAGCTTCGAGCCCCTCCTCCGCCGCCACGCGCAACACATGCTCCAACTGCGTCGCGTTGGTGAAGAGCACTGCGTCCGCCTGTCCGTCCGCTACTTCAACAATGGCTTTTCGCAGCAAAGAAATATCGTCCGGCAGGGCCCAGCGGTAAACCGGCACGCGGATCACATGAGCGCCGCGCGATTGAAGACCCGCGATGAACTCCTCATTGATCGCGCCATATTCCTGAACGAAAACTTTCTTATCTTTCACGGGAACCTGCTGGTCTAAAACGGTGAGGACTTCGCGCCAAGTATTGGGAGATGGAGCCACTGCCGAAGGTTTCAATCCCAACTCGCGCAAAACTGCCACGGGTTTTGGCCCGCGCGCAACGAGTGTTTTAGATGAAAGCGCTTTCAAAAATTCGTCGCGGTTAAAGCTCTGCTCGATCACCTGCAGCAAAAACCGCGTGCCGACGCCCGTCATCAAAATCACGATATCCACCCCGCCCACCAAAACTTTCCTGGCGAACTCAATGGCTTCGCGGTTAACCTCATAGGGGATCTCTCGCATGGAAGGAGCCACAAGCGCCCGGGCCCCATGGCGAACCAGCAGGCTTTCCATCTCGAAAGCGCGACGGCTTTCGAAACTAAGTACCCTGAGCCCGGCAAAACCGAGCTTCTCTTCCTTATTTGGCAATGTCTGGGATGTCACAGGGCTATTCTACAAAATATACAAGAATGCGAATTACCTGTGCGTTTATGCACAGCACCTGTGTGGAAATTCACATTGACAATAAATCGATCTCCCCCTATACTCGAGGTAAGCCCAATCGGGTATAAAATGACGAAAAAATCACTCTTCCTTATAACGCTTGTTTCTCTACTCACCTTTTCGCGCGCCTTCGCGCTCGATATCATCATCAGCAACTTCCGGGGCAGCGTTGATATCATGAAGAAAAATCAGACCAGCTGGCAAAAAGCTCAAACCGGATCCATCCTCACTGCGGGGGATAAAATCCGCACGGGCCGACGGAGCACAGCGAACACGATTTCCAAAGAGGGGCACAAAATCACCATTAAGGAAAAGACCGTTTTGGAAATTACGAAGCTGGGACCGGTGGAATGGGAATTTAATGAGGAAAGGGGACGCGTAAAATTGAGAGTTGCAAAGCTGGGCGGAGGACAATCGCTGCGGGTGAGAACCCCCACGGCAGTCTGCGCGGTGCGCGGAACGGAATTTGAAGTCACGGTTTTAGATGACCTATCCACCGTGCTGGACGTTTTCGAGGGAGTGGTTGGATTCTCAGAACCCGGAGCCATAGCGCCGGAATTTCCGGTGCTCGAAAACCAGCGGTCTCAATTGCAGCAGGGCGCCGAGCAGCCCAAACCGGTCGAAGCGATACCGGACGATAAAATGAAAGAGCACCAGCAGGAGAATATCGAGGAGCAAAAACAAGCACAACTTCCCCCCGGCGTTGATCCATCGAAAATGCTAGCAGGCGATAAACTTAACGCGCCAAGGGAAGCGTTCCGCACGGAAATTAACCGCGAAGTAAATTTTGACCTCGCGCGGGACGGGGTCGAATCGGCGGCAGCTTTCGAACATCAGTCGAACCAGTACGAAGAAGGTAAAACTTTGATTGACGCTTTCGGCAAGCGCGTGCGCCAGGAAGAGTACTTAACTCGCCCCTCGCCCGAATCATTTAAAATCATATCGCTCAGCAAACGCGACAATCGCACCGACAGCGCCACATTCGAAGTCGTCGCAAACCGGCCTTTGCCAGACAACTTAGATCTGACCGGAAGCCTTTGGTCATCGTTCGGCAACGTCAAACCTAATTTTTACGCGGTGAAGCAGCGATGGCATGTGACCAACGGCACCGACTTCATAACGGAAATTTCGCTCGACGGCGACTCCATGCCCGTTAATTTCCAAAAACCGCAGTTCACGGACACCGGACAATTTTTAGGGGTCAACAACCAGGCCGGATTCCAAACCGTGTTTGACCACCACTATCAATTCATCAACGGAAATCCAGGCGCCGTGGACCGCATGTGGGGAGATCCGGCATTCAGGCCGGCAGATAACGGGCTGACCGCAGGGACGCAGGTGATGGGCATGATGTGGCACCGGCGGCCGATATTAGTTCAGATGTATGATCCGATCAACAATCAAATTCAAGCTTCGTTCTGGCGGGAAGTGTATGTCACGGGACAGGGAGCGGGACTAACCGCCACGGGAAAAATTAGTTTCAGAGAGCGCATGGGCGACCCGAACCCCAACATCGCGCACAACCTCGACCGCGAATCCTACATCAATTTCGTTGACGGCAACGGGAACGGCTACGCGGACAGAGGGGAAGGCTTTATCGACGCTAACAATAACGGGATCCGCGATATCGGCGAACCCTTTGAAGACGTGGTTCAGCTGGGGTTCACCGGCGCGAAGGACTTGACCCGCGCCTTTAACGGAGCCATCGACGCGGTCCTGTTCTCCGATTTGAACAGGAACGGTCTGAACGATGACGGCACGGCAGGGGTGGACCCATTCGCCGTGGCGCAGCGGCCCTGGGCCTGGCAACTGGGCGAAGAGTTCATCATCAACGATTTTGGGAAGATCATCAACTTCCAGGAGGAAGGGCTCGCTTCCATCGGACAGGGATCTCAGGATCAAAATTTAATCGCCAGCGCGTTTGAAAAATTCAATTACGAAAAAGTCTTCACGAGCTCAGAGTTCGGCGGGCGCAAGATTGACGTGATCGTTTCCCCCCGCGCGCTGCTCAAAGCCGGGATCATCGGAACCGACCGCGGCGGCAGACAGGACTTTAAACCCCAAAACTAATGGAAATCCAAAAACTCTCCCGCATCGCCATCACCGCGCAATTAGTCGCGCTGCTTTACCTGTTCGGCGGCGCAACACTTCACGCGGAGGTGGAGTTTGAGCCCGTAGCGCGGTTATCGCTTCTTGGCGGTCAATTCTTTTTCGAGGACGAGCGCACATCCTTCTCCGGAAACGGGGACTGGCTCCTCGCCCCTGCCGTAAAATTCAACGACCATTGGTCGGTAATACCCACGATCAACGGAAAATACCGGCGGGTGCGCGAAGTTCAGGAACTGGTGGGAGGCGGATTTTTAACGCGGGAGACGCTCGAGAATTCGGCCATCATCAAAGGTATTTACACGGTTAACCCGCAATGGAAATTAAAGGCGAAATCATCTTATAAAAACCAACTTTTGGTCGAAAGCGAAGACGAGAAACTGGGCAAGGGTCTCTACGATAACAACAAATACAGCGCGGGCTTCGAAGCGGAACGATCGGGGAAAGTGTTCCGGTCGATTAGACTGAGCTTGGATCCGTACGATTTGCGATATACTCGCTACGCGTCGCTGTCGTCGGGCACTGATTTTGGAAGTGAAATCAACAGCGGGGCAAACACTTTGGACTTTAACGCCTATGACGCAACTTTGGGCGCGGACTTGCAGCTCGGCAAGCGAACTCTTTTGTCCATCAGCAACCTCGCCTCATACCGCGCTTTTCTGGAACAAAAGAAAGTGACTACATCGGGCCTCTATACAGCGGACGACCGCATCGACGTCTTCGATCAGTTCAACCTGGGACTGTCGCAGGTTTTGCCGGACTGGCTGGGCGACCAGTACCAGTTCATGGCCGGGATAGACGCTTCGTATGCCTCGTTAACTTCAAATCAAAATAATTACGACGCCTCCTACACAAAATTTAATGAAAACTATTACGCCTATTACGAGTATCATGCCGGCCCGCGGATTGCAGGCCGATTTTTTAATAAGCTGGACATCGGCGTTTCCTACGACTACGGGAAAAGGATTTACAACGACCGCCCGATTCAAGACACAACCGGCTCTTATTTGACGGATAAAATCGGCATCGATACCCACAGCATCAACTATTCGATCCGATACCCCATCTTCTACGGAGTTTCGTTTGTAGCTCAGGGCGTTTACCGTCGATCCGTCTCCAACATGGCTTACGAGCGAACCTACCGTTATAATTATACCGCGCAACACTATTTTGCCGGATTAAGCTGGGAATACTAAACACCGCGCTGTCCGTTCCTCTTCTGCAAGTTCATCGTTGTAAAACCTCCGGCTTGACATCCAAAATGTTTTGTTTGAATCGTTCCCGCCAAAATCTCATCTAAACCAGCACCCTAATTTTGAGGTATATTATATGCGACCCGATAAACTGACGTTAAAAGCCCAGGAAGCGCTGCAATCGGCGCAATCGTTGGCGGGCGACCGGTCGCACCAGGCGCTCGCCCCGGAACACTTGTTTTTGGCCCTGATTCAGCAAAAGGATGGCGTGGTGCTGCAGACGTTATCGGCGCTCAATGTCCCGGTCCCCAATTTGGAGCAGGCCCTGGAGAAACATTTAAACTCCATGCCCCAGGTTTCAATGGGAACAAACCCCGCTTCCTCGCAGATTTATGTAACGCCTGAGTTGCAGAAAATCCTTCAGCTGGCGGAAAAGGCCGCGACGGAGCTGAAAGACGAATATGTCTCCACGGAACACCTGCTGCTCGGGATGGTGGAAGAAGGGCATTCCAAATCAGCTCAAATTTTGCGCGAATTTGGAGTTACCAAGGAAACGGTTCTAAAAGCGCTCACTTCCGTGCGCGGATCGCAGCGCGTGACCTCCCCTACTCCTGAAGACACTTACAAGGCGCTCGAAAAATACGGGCGCGACTTAACCGACATGGCGCGGCGGGAAAAGCTCGATCCCGTCATCGGTCGCGACGTCGAAATTCGCCGCGTGATCCAGGTGCTCGCGCGCCGCACGAAAAATAATCCCGTTTTGATCGGAGAGCCCGGCGTGGGCAAAACCGCGATCGCCGAAGGGCTGGCGCAGCGCATCGTTAACGGCGACGTTCCCGAAACTTTGAAAGATAAAATGGTCGTGGCGCTAGATTTGGGCGCTTTGATCGCCGGCGCCAAATTTCGCGGCGATTTTGAAGAGCGCTTGAAGGCCGTTTTAAAAGAAATCGCTTCGTCCAACGGACAGATCATTTTATTCATCGACGAAATGCACACTTTGGTCGGGGCGGGCGGAGCTGAAGGCGCGGTAGACGCGGCAAATTTACTCAAGCCGATGCTCGCGCGCGGCGAACTCCACTGCGTGGGCGCGACCACCTTGAACGAGTATCGCAAGCATATCGAAAAAGACGCGGCGCTTGAACGGCGTTTTCAACCGATCCTGGTAAATGAACCGTCGGTTGAAGACACCATTTCCATTTTACGCGGTCTGAAAGAAAAGTATGAGCTCCACCACGGCGTGCGGATTAAAGACGTTGCGCTGGTGGCCGCGGCCCAGCTTTCGTCGCGCTACATCGCCGACCGGTTCCTGCCGGATAAAGCGATCGATCTAGTAGACGAAGCCGCTTCGGGTCTCCGCATGGCGATCGACTCCATGCCAGCCGAAATCGACGAGCTCGATCGCAAAGTGCGGCAGCTCGAAATTGAGAAAACCGCCCTTAAAAAAGAAACGGACGCGGGCTCCGCGAATCGCATTAAGAAAATCGAGAATGAACTCGAAGCGCTCCACGCCAAGATGGGCGACTTTAAAAAGCACTGGGAAGACGAAAAAAACGTCATCCAAAAAATTCGCTCGCTCAAAGCCAAACTCGAAAATTTAAAACTGGAAGAAAAAAACGCCGAGCGAAAGGGCGAGCTGGGCCGGGTGGCAGAAATTCGTTACGGGAACCTTCCTGGCATCCAAAAGGAGCTCGATGTTTTAAACAGTCAGATCAAAGCGCTGCAGACCGATCGTAAACTGCTGAAAGAAGAGGTGGATGAAGAAGACATCGCGCAGGTCGTGGCGCGTTGGACCGGCGTGCCCGTGACCCGCATGCTCGAAAGCGAGGCGGTCAAGCTCATTAAAATGGAACAGCGCCTCCACGAGCGCGTCGTAGGTCAGGATGAAGCCGTGGGAGCCATCGCTAACGCGGTGCGGCGCTCACGCTCCGGCATCGCCGATCCTAACCGGCCCATCGGCTCGTTCATTTTTCTGGGACCCACTGGCGTGGGAAAAACAGAACTTGCCAAAGCGGTGGCCGAATTTTTATTTGACGATGAGAAAAACCTCGTGCGCATCGACATGAGCGAGTACATGGAAAAGCATTCCGTGGCCCGCCTCATCGGAGCGCCGCCGGGATATGTGGGTTATGAAGAGGGAGGACAGCTTACGGAAGCCATCCGCAAGCACCCCTTCGCCGTCATCTTGTTCGATGAAATTGAAAAAGCCCACGCGGAAGTCTTCGACATCATGCTCCAGATTTTGGACGAAGGGCGCCTGACCGACGGACAGGGCCGCACGGTCAATTTCAAGAACACGATCATCATCATGAGCTCCAACATCGGCTCCAACTGGATCCAGGAGACGACCGATTACGACCAGATGAAAAAGCGCGTCATGGAATCGATCCAGACCCACTTCCGCCCGGAGTTTTTAAACCGAATCGATGAGATCCTGATCTTTCAACGGCTCGGCGCAACCCAAATGAACGCGATCGTCGAAAAACAGCTCAAATTGCTTGAGAAGCGGTTGGAGGAAAAGAAAATTAAACTGGTTCTGACGGAACCCACGAAACGGTATCTGGTAAAGGAAGGCTTCCACCCATCGTTTGGCGCCAGGCCGCTGAAACGGGCAATTCAAAAATCAGTCGCGGATCCCCTCGCAAGCAAAATTATCTCGGGAGAGTTCAAGGAAGGAGACGCCGTTGAAGTCCGTTCCCAGCGCGTGAAAGGCGAAGAATCCCTCGCGTTCCAAAAGATCGAAACAAAAACCCCCGTATTAACTAAATAACAACGGTCTTTATTTCCGGATGATCGTGTCGCGGCGCCAGGTTTTATCGTTGGTTTTAGGGTAGTCCAGATTGTAGTGCAGGCCGCGCGACTCTTTGCGCATGAGGGCGCAGCGGATCACGCATTCGGCGACGAGCGCCAGGTTTCTTAGTTCGATTAAATCGGAAGTCACGATAAAATCCCAGTAGTACTCTTCGATTTCCTGCTGCAAAACCTCAACCCTTCGCAGAGCGCGCTCCAGGCGCTTGTCCGTGCGCACAATTCCGACGTAGTTCCACATGAAGCGCCGGATCTCTTCCCAGTTCTGGGCGATGACCACTTGCTCATCTGGGTTTTTCGCAGCTCCGGGGTTCCAATCGGGAATCTTGTACCTCGACAAGTCGGGCAAACCG
>JANLTE010000394.1:0-1621 GCA_031362785.1 Elusimicrobiota bacterium | reverse complement strand
GCGCTTTCACCTGCGCGACGGAAGATTTGTGCGAGTAAAAGTTTCTTCGGATTTCGGACTCAACTTCCCGTTTCAGCCGCCGGTAGGTCCAGTCGGTCCAGCGCAGCTGAGATTCCGCTTCCCGGAGCTTCGATAAGTTCTCTCCGCCCTGAAAAATCGGCAGGTCTACCGTTAGGAGCGCGTCCCAGTCGATGTTCTCCTGGAACCCCACGCGCTTCAAATAATAGTTCCCGGACAAGTCCACTTTCGGATAGAAACTGCCGCGGGCGTATTTCACTTGAAACTTATCGGCCTCAAGTTTTTCCTTTAAAATGGCGAGGGCGGTTACTGAGCTGGCGCGCGCCATGAAGCGCCCTTCATCGGCGGCTTCGTCGCCCAAGTTGAAGATGTCCGTCAAGCGAGTTTCCTGAATATTTTTCCCCGCCAGAAACGAAAGCAGGTCGCGCGCGATCCAGAGGTCTCCCTTAATTTTTTCATCCTGAGCCGAGAGCGTGGCCGCTTGCGATTGCATGATCAGGACTTCGCTCGGCCGCGATTTGCCGAGGCGGCTGCGTTCCTGCAGCTCCTTCACTCGATCTGCCGTCAGGTTTAGAAGCGCTCGGTTATTTTCCAGATCTGTCTCGATCTGCACCACGGAGTAAAAGGCGAAAGCGACTTCCTTATATAAACGCTTTTTTGCGTGGATGAGTTCCAGGTTTTCCTTACGCTTGAGCGCTTTGAATCCGTTCCAGGCGGCAAATTCCTTGAAGCCCGCAAAAATCGGCTGTTTCGCCGAAATCTTGGCTTCTGGCCGCTCGCTGCGGGTTAGCGTGCTGTTCACTCCGGTGCCGCTCGTGTCGACGCCCGATACGTCTTGGAACGAGTGCGTATAAATAAAATTAACGTTCGGCAGAATGGCCGCCCGAGCCTGCCTGGCCTTTTGTTCAAATTGCGCGATTTGCTCTTCGATCATGCGCAGCGATTCGCTTTGCCTGAGCGCCAGGGCGTAGCACTGATCCAAGTCCAACGATTCCGTCGGGCGGGTATCGTTCGCGGAAACGCTTACGCCCGGTAAAGCTAGCAGCGCGATTAAAATGATTCGTTTCATATAAACATGAAATCAGGTTTGGAGGGCTGCATGAGCCCGCCCGCGAAACCTAATCTGATAATAGTCCTCGTGCGTTAATTTATGAACTGGCCGTCAGGTTTGAAGAGCGTTCTCACCGTCGGTTCGTTTTTGATATTTCTTTTCGGTCATTCTATCAAATAAAGCATGTGTCCTCTGAGCTTACTTCTTCGTCGGGACGCCGCAACATCCCGCCTTGTGGCCATTATTTGTGACAAACTTTTGTTTTTGTTCGGGCGTCAATATCGCTTCAATTTCTTTGCTCGAACTTTCATGGATTTCCATAGTCTGCTTTTGAACTGCTTCCATCTTCTGCGAGCTGGCCATCATAATTTCCGTCACTTTGGCTTTCTGGTCATCCGACAATTTTAATTTCTTGGCAAGCCGGTTCGCGTGTTTGGCGACTTTCGCCTGAGGGTCATAGTGGCAGGCGTTATCTCCGCCTGCCCATAAAAATGTCGATGCCGAAATTCCTATCGTTGCCGCCAGCGCTAACATCATTTTTTTCTTTTTCAT
>JANLTE010000380.1:0-5757 GCA_031362785.1 Elusimicrobiota bacterium | reverse complement strand
ATGAAAAAGCTCACGCTCTTGGCAACGATGCTTTCTCTGATGCTCATGTCGGCCTGTCGGTCTCCATCTTCGCGCCCGCCGCCTATCAATGATTCTCAGCCCTGGCTTTCCCAAGGTAACAGGCCCAAAGTGGCGCTCGTTTTGAGCGGTGGCGCGTCGCGGGGGTTCGCGCATATCGGGGTTCTGCGCATTTTGGAACAGGAGAAAATCCCCATCGATTTTGTGATCGGCACAAGCGTGGGCAGCTTGATCGGCGCTCTTTATGGCGCCAGCAAAAACAGTTTTGAACTCGAGTGGCTCGCTCACGATTTAAGGAAAGAAGACATCTTCGATTTCACATTGCTGAGTCCCACTCAAGGATATGTAAAAGGGGATCAGTTAGTCGCGTTTCTGAAGGATAAGATCGGAGAGAAGAAACTTGAAGAGCTCAGGGTTCCTCTATTTGTGACGGCAACGGACCTCGAGACCGGCGAGCTCGTTATTTTTTCAAGCGGTTCGGTGGTGAACGCCGTGCGCGCGTCAGCCGGCATTCCGGTTCTTTTCTCTCCGATCAATATCGACGGCCGATTGTTGGTGGATGGCGGAGTTGCCAATAACATCCCCGCTGATATAGCGAAAAAGATGGGGGCCGACATTGTGATCGCGGTCGACATCTCCCAGGGCGTGGTCAATCGCAATTTGGGCAACATTAAAGATTACGCCATGCAGGCGATAACGGTCATGATGGCGTTAAACAGCCAGTCCAAAATTCAAACGGCAGATATCAAGATCCGCCCGGACGTAGGCAGCGTCGGAATTTGGGATTTTTCGAAAAAGAAGGAGCTCATTTCCGCCGGCATCGATGCCGCCGAGAAATGCATGCCTCAAATCCGTGAGCTGTTCAAGAAATGGTACGAAAAGCGGTCCCTTAAGTAGATTTACGAGACATGAATTATGTATGAACATCGTAAGCAGCCACTAGTAACGCGAGAAGCTTTTTTTCAGCGCCTGTTCGGGCATTTTTGCATCGCGTTAGCCATTATAATGATGGCGCTTTCGATCGGCATTCTTGGATATCACTATTTTGAGGGACTTTCCTGGCTGGATGCCCTGCTGAACGCTTCCATGATCCTGTCCGGAATGGGATCCGTTAATCCCATTACCAAAATTTCCGGCAAATGGTTTGCGTCCTTTTACGCGCTTTTCAGCGGCATTGTGTTTATCACCACAGCAGGGGTGTTGATAGCGCCCATACTCCACCGCTTCTTTCACACATTTCACCTTGAAGTTAACGAAAAATAGAAATCGCTGAAAAACTAAGTTGATTTAATGGTGTTGACAATCGTTGCAATAGGAGAAAGACATGAAAACAAATGTTGCATTTAAAGTACTTATTTCGGTCATTGTAATTGGTTGTGCCGGGTTAGCTTTTTCCGATACAGATCAAACTAAACACGAGGTTAATGTTAAGAAGGCTCGGGTGTGGCCCGGAGACAAATATATTTATATAGCGACATCAATAGCCGGAATTTCTCAGGCTAAACTTTGGGGAGATCCTTACGCAATGGAACATTATGGGTTTTTAGCAAAAATAGCTGCGAGCACGAAAGTCCAATTGCATACTCATCGAAATGATATTGGATATGTTGTTATATCCGGTACTTATCTGTACGGTGATGGCATAAACGAACAGAGGCTTGGCCCTGGATCAGTTATTTATATTCCTGCCGGCTTCAAACACACCCATGGCGCTGCGACCGAATGTGTCGTATATGAAGAAGCAGTGGGAAAGACCGACACAACGATGGTGAAGTAAAACCCCCATCGTATAAATATCAAGAGTAGATGAAGAGGTTCAGGTCGAGGGTGAATTCAATCGGCCAATGCAACAGCATAGACCCATTGTTAGATGGTTTCATGGCTGACGGCAGGAAACTCAGAATGTATTTTAAGGCGTCCGGCGATGAGTTCCGGAGACCATCCCAATTGCAGCAGTCTTTCGGCCTCGATACGCAGGGCGTGGTTTTTAAGTCTGGGCCGCTTATGGCTTTGAGATTGTCTCATTTGAGCTTTCTGCTCAGCGCGATGAGGCCGATATTGAGACCGGTTTCGTCCGTTTCGTTTGATTTCTCGGGAGATGCTGCCCGGGTTGCGGTCTAATAATCTTGAAATATCCTGGATGGATCGATCTCGATTGAGATACACGCCTATTTTATCCCGTTCTTCTTGAGTGATTCGTTTGAAAGATTTCATACCTGCCTATTTTAGCAGGTCGCTTCATCCTCTACTGTTGCAATAGCACCTTGAACTCGGTGAGCTTAGAAATAACAGTTTAGCAAGCACTAAATTGATATGCTGACATTGCTCTATCCTTTGCGATGGGAGGAAGCTATGAAAACGAATATCAAAGTTAGCGTACTTGCTTTAGTGCTAATGGTTGGTCGTGTCGGTTTTGTTTTTTCTGCTGAATCCAAAATTGGGGCCACGTCTCCAAAACCATATGTGGCGGTCGCGGATAAGGTTGAGTATAGTCCGATGCCTATGGCTGGGGTTTCTCAGTATGTGATTTTTTCAAGCAGTAAAACGGGAGGATACGCGGCTTTCACAAAATTTGCAGCCGGCACGAAAATCGCGTTGCACACCCACAGTAATAACATCTCAATGGTAATTATTAGCGGCACTTTCTTGTATGGTGATGCCGCAAATGAAAAAGAGCTTGGCTCCGGCATATATCTTTTTATTCCAAGCGGAATCAAACATACCAGCGGCGCTAAAACCGATTGCGTAATTTTTGAACAATCAAATGCCAAATTTGATGTCACGATGATTAAATAAAAATTTGGCCTATACGAATTGATGGTAAGTCGGGAAATTTGAGCGGCGCTGGGCAAAAATTTATATGAATTTCACTCAAAATAATTCGATGGCGATATGTATGTGCTGCAAGCTTGGCAGGTTGGAGGTTGTCGTCTAGGAATATCGCGTTATCAAAGGAAATCAGGCACCCGCTTCCGAAACCGTCAGCGGGTTTCTTTTTTAGGGGAAATAACTTTTATGGATGGCGCGACGCGGACAAGGGATCCTATAATTGAAAAAAGTGTTTTTGACTCGTTTCCAAATCGCACTTTAAATAAGTAAACTATACGAACTTATCAGGAGAATTTAAGTGAAAAAAAATAAATTGGCCCAAACGATTTTTATGGGGATTGTTTCCGTCCTCGGTATATCGTTGGCGCGGGCAAAAGAAATTACGCTCTTGAACGTTTCTTACGATCCGACCCGGGAGCTGTATCAGGAAGTGAACGCGGCCTTCGCGAAGGAGTGGAAAGAAAAGACCGGCGATGACGTGAAGGTTCGGCAGTCTCACGGCGGATCGGGCAAGCAGGCCCGCTCGGTGATTGACGGCCTCGCGGCGGATGTGGTTACGCTGGCGTTGGCCTACGACATTGACGCGATCTACGAAAAATCAAAGCTTCTGCCGAAAAACTGGCAGTCGCTTTTGCCGCAGAACAGCGCGCCTTACACCTCGACCATCGTGTTCCTGGTGCGTAAGGGAAATCCCAAGGGCATTAAAGATTGGGACGATCTTGCGAGGCCTGGAATTTCAGTGATTACGCCCAACCCAAAGACATCGGGAGGCGCGCGCTGGAACTTTCTCGCGGCCTGGGGCTACGCGCTTAAAAAATATGGAAACGACGAAGCCAAAGCGAAGGAGTTCGTAACCCGACTATTTAAAAATGTTCCGGTACTTGATTCCGGAGCGCGGGGAGCCACCACCACCTTCGTTCAGCGCCGCATTGGGGATGTCTTAATTTCGTGGGAGAACGAAGCGTTTCTGGCGGAGAAAGAACTCGGCAAGGGCAACCTGGATATTGTCGTTCCCTCGTTCAGTATTCTGGCAGAGCCCAGCGTAGCTGTGGTTGACAAGGTCGCCCGCAAAAAGGGAACCGATAAAATTGCGCGAGCTTATTTGGAATTCCTCTACACTCCGGAAGGCCAAAATATTATAGCTAAGAATTACTACCGGCCCAGGGAAAAGGCTGCTTTGTCGGCTGCGCCCGTTTCTTTTGCGGATTTAAAACTTTTTACTATCGATGAAACTTTCGGAGGTTGGCAGAAAGCGCAAAAAACGCATTTCGCCGATGGCGGGGTTTTCGATCAAATCTACAAGCCGTGATCAGAAAGAGCCGTAGTGCAAAGCGGTAACCGCAAATTGTCGGGCGTTTTTAAGAGCCACAGCGTTTTGCCGGGATTCGGCTTAACGCTGGGGCTTACCCTCACATATCTTTCCATCATCGTACTCCTGCCGCTCTCCGCTATTTTTTTAAAAACCGCGGCGCTCACTTGGACGGATTTTTGGAAGACGGTGGCCGATCCGCGGGTGATTCTTTCTTATCGACTGACGTTTGGAGCTTCATTTCTGGCCGCGCTCGTCAATATGGGTTTCGGGTTGCTCATCGCTTGGGTGTTGGAGCGATACACTTTTCCCGGGAGGAAGCTCATGGACGCTGTGGTTGATTTGCCGTTCGCGTTGCCGACCGCTGTGGCGGGAATCGCTTTGACCGATCTTTACGCGGAACAGGGCTGGATTGGGAGCTGGCTTGCGAAAGTGGGGGTTAAGGTCGCGTTTACGCCACTGGGCGTGTGGGTCGCGCTCACTTTCATTGGCCTTCCGTTCGTGGTTCGGACGCTTCAGCCAATATTGCAGGAGATGGATCGCGGCGCGGAAGAAGCCTCGGCGAGCCTCGGCGCCGGGCGATGGCGGACGTTTCGCAAAATCATATTCCCTGAAATTTGGCCAGCGCTTTTGACCGGGTTCGCGCTCGCGTTCGCGCGCGCTTTGGGCGAGTACGGGTCGGTTATTTTTATATCGGGCAACATGCCCATGAAGACGGAGATTACTACTTTGCTGATCGTGACTAAACTGGAGCAATACGATTATGCTGGTGCCGCCGCCATCGCCTCTGTCATGCTCGTGGCTTCATTTCTGCTGCTATTTGCGATCAACATCCTGCAATGGTGGAGCCGCCGCCGCCACGCCTTGGCATGATAAAGGTATGATATGAACGCAGCTCATTCCGGCAGCCACTCCGAATTGTCTTTAGCTTTGCGCGAACCCGCGTGGATTCGTCGGATATTAATTTTTACAGCGCTCCTTTTTCTCGCGGCATTTTTACTTGTGCCGCTTGCGGCGATTTTTACCCGGGCGTTCGAAAAGGGGGCGGCCGTTTATGGACAATCGCTTTTAGATCCCGACGCGCTTTCGGCCATTCGTTTAACTTTGCTGGTCGCCGCGATTTCAGTGACGCTGAATTTATTTTTTGGTTTGGCCGCGGCATGGGCCATCGGCAAATTTGATTTTTTGGGAAAGAATATATTGATCACTTTGATCGATTTACCGTTTGCGGTTTCGCCGGTCGTTTCAGGGCTCATTTATGTCCTTTTGTTCGGCTTGCAGGGTCTTATGGGACAGTGGCTCTCAGATCATGACATTAAAATTATTTTTGCGGTTCCAGGCATCGTGCTTGCAACGGTCTTCGTCACCTTTCCATTCGTCGCGCGTGAACTGATTCCTCTGATGCAGGCGCAAGGGCGGGAAGAGGAAGAAGCCGCGATCGTTTTAGGCGCCAGCGGTTGGCGGACTTTTTGGCATGTAACGCTTCCCAATATTAAATGGGGCTTGATCTATGGAATTATTCTATGCAACGCGCGCGCTATGGGGGAGTTCGGAGCGGTTTCGGTCGTGTCGGGGCACATCAGAGGATACACCAATACCAT
>JANLTE010000379.1:0-2068 GCA_031362785.1 Elusimicrobiota bacterium | reverse complement strand
CTTTAGGGTTACAATTTTTTAATATTTTATTCAGAGTCTCAGGGGTTGAAGAGGTATCGAGCGGAACGACGACGAGGCCGGCGGCTGAGGCTGCAAAATAGCAAATAATGTACTGTACACCGTTTTCAAAAAGCAGCGCGGCACGGCTTCCGGGAGCGAGATTAAGGTCTTTGAGCTTTTTTGAGAGCCGGTAGGATTTGTCCCAAAGTCCCGCAAATGTGATTTGATCATCATGATGCACTGCAGCTATTTTTTGGGGGTGGGTTGCGGCGCTTCGGGCGAGAAGATCGATGAGCTTCATGTTATCCGGTGCTCTTCATTCCGAAAGCGATGCCGTTCGTAGCCAGGAGCAGAATTTCAAGCACTTTTTCGTTTTCCTGATGGGAGATATCCCCTTTTCGCCATCGGCGCAAGAACTCAATTTGAATGGCGTTCAAAGCGTCAATGTAGGGGTTGCGCAGGCGAATCGACTCTTTTAAGACAGGGCTCAATTCAAGCAGAATTTTTTGTTCCAGAATAGCGAGGAGATGTTTTTCACTCAATTGATATTCTTTTTTGATCCTTCCGAAAATTTCTTTGCGTATGTTTGGATCTTGGACCAGATTTGAATAGCGTTCAGCGATGTCCATGTCGGTCTTGGCCAGCGAGAGTTGCGCGTTATCGATCAGACTTGAAAAAAACGGCCAGCGCCGGTACATCTGTGATAATATCCGCGCCCCGCTTTCCCCATGCTTCCTGGTGAATTGCTCCAGCGCCGTCCCGATGCCGTACCAAGCCGAAATCGTGTGGCGGCTTTGAGTCCAGGAGAAGACCCAGGGAATCGCGCGCAGGTCCTCGATGGAGTGGATGGCGTTTCGAAACGCCGGCCGAGACGCGATTCGGAGCCGTTCCAACAAATCGATCGGGGTACTTTCCGAAAAATACTCTTTGAAACCGAACGATTCATAAACCAAGTTTCGGTATTCGGAGAGGGAGCGGTCGGACAATTCTTTCATGGCGGCTTCATATTTTTTCAAGTCCGATGAAACGAGGTGCGTTGTTTCGGGACACAACCCCGCCAGCAGGATGGCGCTCGCCGCCTGTTCAAAGTTTCTTCGCGCGACAATAGGGTGTCCGTATTTCATGGAAATAACTTCTCCCTGCTCGGTAATGCGAAGGCTGAAGTTCGGAACGGAATCGGGGGCGGCTAAAATCGCTCGGTGGGAAGGGCCGCCGCCCCTGTCGATGCTTCCGCCCTTGCCGTGAAAAAAGCGCAGTTTGACCTTTTTTCGTCGTGCGAGTAAGTTTAAACTCTTTTGAGTTTTATATAAATTGTAATTAGCCGACAAATATCCGCCATATTTATTGCTGTCAGAATACCCGAGCATGATCTCCTGGCGGTTGCCGCGCGACCGGAGGATGTTTCGGTAGGTCTCATCCGACCAAAGGTTTTTCATGATGTCCGCCGCGTGCGCGAGGTCAGGAACCGTTTCAAAAAGCGGTATAACGTCAATGGAGGAGCGGATGGTTCCGTCCGCGCTAACGCTCACCAGCCCCGCGCGCCTCGCTACCAGCAGCGCGGCCCAGACGTCGCCGGGTCGCTCCGTCATGGAGAGGATGAGCCGGTGCGCGCTTTCCGCTCCAAACTCTTTTTGGATCGAGCGCAGCGCTTCCAATACTTCAAGCGTGTTCCGGGACTCACCGTCCAATCGTTTTGCTCCGACCGCGGATTTTCTAAAAACCTCCGGCCAATCCTCCTCGCTGGGCCAGCTTCCCAGGAGCTCGAGCGCGACTTCTCTGATTTTTTCCGCGTGTAACCTAAAATCGAGATGGGCCAAATGGAATTGAAAAGATCGGGCTTCGAGGATAAGGCCCGCCAGCGCCCCTCTCGCCGTCCTCGGACTTCCGCCCGCTTCGATGCTGGCCCGCATGAGTTCAAGGTCATCAATGAATTCCTCTGCGGAGCGGTATTTGCCTTGTTGTTTCGAATCCACCCTCTTCAATTTTTCAATCATACAATCAATTTTCTGGCGGTAATGCTCGCCTTTTTCCATGTTTTTTAATCGTTCGCGGATTTCGGGGAATTCGG
>JANLTE010000346.1:0-2154 GCA_031362785.1 Elusimicrobiota bacterium | reverse complement strand
AGGTTTGGGTAAAGGCATGCGGGAATTTACTGATGCAAAAAATAACGTAAAGAAAGAACTGGAAGAGGGGATGAACGAAATGATAATCGCGCCGAAGGTTATAGTTGTCCGGCATCTCCACCATTCCGACCTTCGCGTCGGAGGGTAAATTTTTTCGAGCCCGTTCGTAGAGCGGATAGTAATCCAGTTTTTTCGCGAGATAACTTTCCCTCGCGTCCTGCGGATACGCATGGGACGCCGCGTAACCGAGAACCGGAAAAAGTTCGAGGTCTTGATCCAGCCGCACCACCGCGAGGAGCATCAAAAATAAGACGGCGGCAAAAACTTTCTTGCTGTAATGCGAAACTTCCATTGCCGACCATGCGAAAAGGAGGCACAGGCCGGGCATCGCGGGCAAAAAGTATCGCCAGAACGAGGTCCGGCCCGACAGAGCAAAACTTCCCGCCAAGGCCAGCGCGGCAAAGAGCGCCATGAACCACCGGAGCTTCGGGCGGCGGAGCGCCAGCGGCCCCAACAGCATCAAAAACGGCCAGGTGAAATATTCGGGATTGTAATAATAGCCGAACCTCAAATCGGTAACCATCCCGTAGAGCGTCATCAGCCATCGAACGAAAACAGAATTCTGCCCTGGCGGAATTTCAAGCCGGGTCAACTGCAGGGCGAGCTCAGCGCTCATGTATTGTCCGCCGAAAACTCCGTAGAAAAGCGGATAGAACGGATTGCGGGTCCATAAATAGTTGCGCAGGTACCAAGGGGCGCTAAAAAGCGCCAGGAAAAAAATGAAAAGGAAAAAATCGCGGAAGCGGAACTGCCTGTCGATCAGTTGCAATGAAACAACGGCGGCGCCGATAGCGGCCACGAACGGAATGGCGAGATATTTAGTTCCAAGCGCGAGCCCCGCGAAAATGCCGCAGAGCGCCAGGTGAGCGCCACCGCGTTTGTCCCGCCACAGACTCAAAGCGTATACAGACGCGAAAATATAAAAGGCGGTCCCCAAATCCTGCATGGCGGTGCCAACGAAGCTCGAGAAAACCGGCTGGGCGCATAAAATCGCCGCGCCCAAAAAACCCACCCCCCTGCTGCCGAAAAATCGGACGCCATACAGCAAAACCGATATGGCAAGGAATGCCGACAGGACCAGCGATAACAACTGCGCGAGCGCTTCGCCTTTGATTGCCAGGCCCAACACATAAAGCATTTCCAAATTTCCAGGCAGCGCGCCCGACAAATTGCCCGGCATCAGAAAAATTTTACCGTGCCTCAAATATTGCGCGGCGTTGCCCAGATGATAACTCAAGACATCGATAAAAGTCGGCGGGGCCAGCGCGGTGAAAAATCCGTGCAGCATCACCCAAAGGACGAGGTTGACCGACGCGATCTCCACCCAGTTAAAATCCCATTCATGGGAACGCAATGACGACCCGGCGCGCGCGCCCCAATGACGGAAATTAACGAAGCCCGAAGCGAAAAGCGCGAGGAGCATCGCCCAATAAAACGAAGCGCTCATCCATCCCATTAAACCGGCGCCCAACACGATGAAACTGATGAGCCCGAGCCCCAGCGCGGCCGAAAATATAAATTCCTCAGCCCAATCCAATTCCCGTAACTTCAAAAACTGCAAGAGGATGAGCGAACCGGCGGAATAGGCAGCCGCCAAAATAAACAGCAATACCGCCGGAACCACAATTAAGTGATCCAGACCGGTCAGGAAATGGCCTTGTCCCGCATGGCGCAGAAAAAACTTCATGAAAGTTTCATTTCGGGCGAAAAAAAGGACGAACGGAAGGATGAAAAAGATGGAGAAAAAATTTCTCATGTAAATTTCAGTTCATTTTAGGATATCGACCATGGGCTGTCAATGAAATCCGCTTCACGCGCCGGCAACGCTGAATTCGCGCGACCGCCTGTTTGACGACAAAGCCATCGATTTATCCGGCGGTTTGACTTTGAGGCATCATATTGTTAGAATCCCCAACGATAATAAATTGCCTACACCCATGC
This sequence comes from Elusimicrobiota bacterium, assembly GCA_031362785.1. Classification (GTDB taxonomy): domain Bacteria; phylum Elusimicrobiota; class Elusimicrobia; order 2-02-FULL-39-32; family 2-02-FULL-39-32; genus JANLTE01. Next base: position 153 of record JANLTE010000346.1, on the reverse strand, counting down.
AGCGCCAACCCCTAAACTCTAAAATAAACTTTCGGCGATTCGATCACCGACGGCAATCGCAACCAGCCCGGCGCGGCGCGCAGCTGGCCGGAACGGCTGGCCAGGCGGTTTGCCGATTGCCGAGGCTGCAAACCGACATCGGTGGTGAATGCC